>CAYOEE010000118.1:0-5250 GCA_964402935.1 uncultured Alistipes sp.
AACCAAGTAGCTCGCCGCCCCAAATCTGAGCCGACGGGCTTTCTGAAAATACTTTAGGCAGATGTGTGATTACCGTTTGCGGAAGTAGCTACGTTGGATCTCCTCACCGTACCACTCGTCATTCCATTCGAAGCGCCACACCATGTCGCGTTCCGTAAGTCGCTCGATATCACACCACTCGACGCCTGCAACGTAGAGTTTGTCCCCTTTTAGCTCGTATTCCACGGCGCGGCCGTTCATCAGGTCCTCCTCGTCATATACGATCAGTTCGTCGCGGGTAAAGACCACATACATCTCGCCCTCCTCCAGGGAATACTCATCCGTGTAGCCCTCCTCGTCGGTGTTGGTCTCCAGGTAGCAATCCCAGGTACCGATCAGTTGGCCCGATGATGTGCCCCCTTCGTCGGATTCGGAGCAGCCGACCATGATCAAACCATTAGCAAGAGCGAAGCGAGAAGAATGAAGATTTAAGATTGATAGTTTTTATAAAGTTAAGCAAAAAATAGATACGAGTGGCAAACTTTTTCTATCTTTGTTGTATGGATATTGTTGATTTTCGTGCATATTGTCTATCGCTCCCCGAGGTGGAGGAGTGTCTGCCGTTTGACGATGTGACGCTCGTCTTTAAGGTGGCGGGGCGGATGTTTGCGGTCGTGGGCCTCGATAATCCGATCGGATTTGTCGTGAAGTGCGACCCCGAGCGAGCCATTGCCCTGCGCGATCAATATCCGCAAGTCTTGCCCGCCTTTCACTTCAACAAGCGGCATTGGAACTCGATTCGTTTCGTGGGGGCGATGTCCGACGAGCAGCTGCGGCGCGAGATTCGCCACTCCTATCTGTTGGTCGTCAGGCAGAACGTAACGCCCAAAGCCCGTCGGCTTGAGGTGCTCGAAATGATAGAGAATGAGGAAATAACGGATGATGCGGAGCGTTTTTAGCGCTCCGTTTCTGCATCAAAGAGGCTGTCAAACCGCCGGCGCAACGCTTCACGGTCGCGGATCAGGGCGCGAAGTTCGGCCAGGCGTTGCTCCTTTTCGGGATCGGTAATCCAAAGGCGGAGGTAGCCCCCTTCGGCATATTTCTCGAGCAGGTGCTCCACGAAACGGCGGTAGTGTCCCTCGCGGTCGAGCGTGGGGTAGTGCGTGAGGCCATACTGCACCGTGCGACGAAGAATCGTCGTGGGGACAATCGTGCGGTCGGCCTCGGCCACAATGCGCCCGTAAATCGTGCGGGGCGCGTGATCCGACGAGGCGCGATGATCCTCCACCGCCTCGGCCATGATCGAAATCTCCTCCTCGGAGAACCACGCCCGCAGGCGTTCGTCCGAGCGCACAATCTCGCCCGAATGGATATGGTGCTTTTCGCGCCCGAATCGCAATCCCGTATCGTGGTAGGCGGCAACCGTATAGACCATCTCCCGATTTACCTCCTCTCCCTCGGCAAGGCGCATACTCTCGCGGATCACCTCCTCGGCATGATTGCGTCGGTGGGCCGTGTCGAAATGATCGTAGCGGGGCAGAATCTCCTGCTCGATGTAGTCGATTAGTGTTGTTCGCATTGTTCGAGGTATCGTTCCGTAAGGCGTGAGACCGCAAAATCATCCAGCTGGCGTGTGTCGATGCTGCGCATCCCCTCGATCGTGGGTAATGACTTAATCTCCAGCCGGTAGAAGGTGGCGTGAAGTCGTTGGTGCGAGAGGGTGTGCGTGGGCATCGGGTGCGTGGCGCGGAGCGTATAGCGACAATCGCCCAGCCACTGCTTGAATAGTTCGGTCGTTGTGAGCGCGACAAAATCGCACGGCTCGGCGGTTTCGATCAGCGGAAATTCGTACAACCCCTGCCAAATATCCCCCTCGGCGCGACGATTCAGGAGCGTGCGCCCCTCGCACGTCAGGTGCAGGTAATGAAAATAGCGGTCGCGGACCTTCGTGCGTCCCTGCTTCACGGGGCGCAAAGCGACGGTGTCGGCTGCCAGGGCTTGGCACTGTGCGGCAAGCGGGCAACCTGTGCACTGCGGATTTTGGGGCGTGCAACAGATCGCTCCGAAATCCATGATCGCCTGGTTGAACGAAGCGGCACGCGTGGGGTCCAAAAGTTCGTTGGCAAGCTCCGTGAAGGTGCGCTTGCCGAGTGTGGTATCAATCGGTGTATCGAGGTCGAAGAGGCGCGAAATGACGCGATAGACATTGCCATCGACCACCGCAACCGGCTCATCGAAGGCCAGCGAGGCGATGGCGGCAGCGGTGTAGTCGCCTACACCGCGCAACGTGCGTAGTTCGTGAAAACTCTTCGGGAAAGCTCCGCCGTACTCCGCGACCACCTGGCGGGCGGCGGCGTGCAGGTTGCGGGCACGACTGTAATAGCCCAGTCCCTGCCATAGTTTGAGCACCTCATCCTCCGAGGCCGCAGCCAGCGCCTCGACCGTGGGAAAACGCTCCGTGAAACGGAGGTAGTAGCCGAGGCCCTGCTGTACGCGCGTCTGCTGGAGAATCACCTCCGAGAGCCAAATGCGGTACGCGTCGCGTGTCGTGCGCCACGGCAGGTCACGTCCGCAACGCTCGTACCACGCAATCAGCTTCGCGGCTATGGGGTGCTGTGTCATTGTTTAGTGGTGCTTCATCACCTCGTCGATACCCATCTCGCGGTAGGTCGAGGCCAGCTCCTCCTTGCGGTCGGTGATTACGAGCAGTTTATCGCCCACCATCAGCTCGGTCTTACCCTGCGGTACGAAGTAGTCACCATCGCGGCAGATCATCATTACGAGTGTATTTTCGGGCAGCGTGATCTCCTTCAGCGTGCGTCCCGAGAGCAACATCTGCTCGTTTACCTCCACCTCGGTCATGCCGGCCGTCATATCCTCGTGCATATTGACCTCGAACGATGCTTCGCGCTCCTCGAACGAAAGGCCCAGCACGTTGGCCATACCGCTCACGGTCGTACCCTGCACCAGGAGCGAAATGATCGTCGAGAGGAAGACCACGTTAAACAGCAGGTCGGCGTGCGGAAGCTCCGCCACCACGGGGTAGAGCGCAAAGAGAATCGGCACAGCACCGCGCAGACCCACCCAGGAGATATACCAGCGCGCTCTGGTCGTGAATTTGCGGAACGGGAGGAGGCAGATAAAGACCGAAAGGGGACGTGCCGCGATAATCATAAAGGCACCTACCAAACCGCCCAAAATCAGCACTTCGGGCTGTACCAGCTCGCGCGTATTGACCAAAAGGCCCAGCATGAGGAACATGACGATCTGCATGAGCCAGGTGAAACCGTCGAAGAAGACGCGGAGCGTGCGCTGCTGCGTGATGCGGTAGTTACCGACCACCAAACCCGAAATATAGACCGCCAGGTAGCCGTTGCCGTGTACCAGGTCGGTAAACGAGAAGGAGAAGAAGATAAACGCCAGGAGCAACACCGAGTAGAGCGAGGTGTTCTCCAGGTGGATGCGGTTGATTGACCAGACGGCAGCACGACCAATCAGATAACCCATCAGGGCACCCATGACGAGCTGCACGATGACATTGAGCATATTGATGCCGATGCCGGTGCTGACTCCTTCGTGGGTCAGGATGCCGATCATGAGCACCGTGAGCATATAGGCCATCGGGTCGTTCGAACCACTCTCAAGCTCCAGCAGCGGGCGTAGCTTCTCTCGCAGTCCCTGCTTCTTGGAGCGCAAAATCGAGAATACGGATGCCGAATCGGTCGAGGACATCGTGGCGGCAAGCAACAATGCCATGGGGAAGGTCATCTCGAAGCCCAAGGCGGGAGCGATGAGTGACACAAAGGCGGCCAGAATCAGTGCTGTCAGCACCACACCCACGGTGGCCAGCACCAAGCCCGGGCCGATAATCGGTTTGATCTCTTGAAATTGCGTGTCCATACCACCCGAAAAGAGGATGATACAGAGGGCAATCATGCCGATAAATTGGGTCAGCTGCGGCGAGTTGAAGGAGATAAAATCCCACCCGAACAACATACCCACACCCAAGAAGAGCAACAACGCGGGAGCGCCAAAACGATAGGCTACCTTACCGGCCATCACGGCCACAAACAACAGCATTGCGCCTACCAGCACAATATGTTCACCACTCAGTTCAAACATCAGATTCGTATTCTTTAATAAAAATAGGGAAGGGGCTTAAACCCAACATATCAAAAAGCCCCTTCCCGTCGGTTTTAGACTTTTTTTATGCGATTAGCCCAACGTCGTCTTGACGGGGGTGATCGGACGGTATTCGTAGCCTACATACTCGTAAGCCTGCATCGCACCAAACGAGCAGTCCTCGGTACGGTAAACGCATACGGCAATGCCCGATACCTGGCTCTTGTCGGCGGCAATGATGCGCTTCAAAGAACCCTCCTCGACGTAGCGACGAACCTCGTTGCGCTTCTCCACGGGGAAGAAACGCTCCTCGTTGCGCAGGGGCGAGTTGGTCGGCGTGTGCCACGGACGACCCTCCGTATCGAAGATGCGGTTGCAGATCATCAAAATGCCGACAATCACCGTACCACCGGCCACCAGAATCATCGACGAGTGAGCGTCGTTCGAAAGTCCCATGGTGTAGCTCAGTACAACCAGCACCACACCAACGAGGAAAACTACGATGGGCAGTATATAACTCTTTTTGTGGCGTACCACAATACCATCCGGCAAGGCGTACATCACCTCGCAGATAGATTTTTTATCCATTTCTTATCTCTATATCATTTAGTAAAACATTTGTTCGCGTCGGATCAAATGTAACCGCTAAATGATCAACCGGCACAAGCGCGACAGCTCCGTCGAGGGGCTGTTCGTTGTGACGGCCGGCAGGCGATAGTGCCCTCCATAGGGGGTAAAAGTGGGCGTGCGCTCCGAGGTGTGGTCACCCGCGCGACCCAGGAAGGTGCGTAGCGAGGACTTACCCACGGGGATACGCTGCAAAAGGCGCACCGTGGGGCTGTAACCCTCGACGCGCTCCGTGAGTGCCATATCCGAGTAGCGATGCATCACAAAGGCGGCCTCCTGGCGATCGGCGTGCTCAACAGCCTGACTTAGCCGAGCCTCCATCACAGCACGCTCCGTGTCGATGCCGATCAGGCACAACAAAACGGAGCAGAAAAGGGCTATGTAACGCATCCAATACATCTTGTTACAAAGATACGGCCTTTCTGTCGAAATTAAAAATGAAAAATTAAGAATTAAAAATTAAAAAAGGCGAGAAAGGCGGAAAAGGCAAAAAAGTTTACTAAAGAATCTCTATTCAGCCAA
>CAYOEE010000119.1:0-5246 GCA_964402935.1 uncultured Alistipes sp.
GAACACCCTGCCGTGGGACAATGGCAAGCTCGTTGTGTCGGAGAACGGCCGTTTCCTCCAGCACGAAAACGGCACGCCCTTCTTCTGGCTCGGTGAGACGGGTTGGCTGCTGCCCGAGCGTCTGACGCGCGAGGAGGCTATCTACTACCTCGACGCCTGCCAGGAGGCCGGCTACAACGTGGTGCAGGTGCAGACCGTGAACGGCGTGCCCGCCACGAATGTCTATGGCAAGTTCTCGCACCCGAAGGGTTACGACTTCTCGGTGATCGAGGCCGAGGGCGAGAACGGCTACTGGCAGAACATGGACTACATCATGGAGGAGGCCGGCAAGCGCGGCATCTACATCGGTATGGTCTGCGTATGGGGTGGTCTGGTGAAGAAGGGTCTGATGACCCCCGAAGAGGCCAAGCTCTACGGTGAGTTCCTGGCCAACCGCTACAAGGATATGCCGAACGTGATATGGTTCATCGGTGGCGACATCAAGGGTGATGTGGAGCAGGAGTCGTGGGAGACGCTGGCCCGTACCATCAAGTCGATCGACCAAAACCACCTGATGACCTTCCACCCCTTCGGTCGAACCTCGTCGGTACGTTGGTTCCACAACGCCGAGTGGCTCGACTTCAATATGTTCCAGTCGGGTCACCGCCGCTACGATCAGACGCGCGGTGATGGCGACGACACGGCCCAGGCCTCGGTAGCCGAGGACAACTGGCGCTATGTAGAGGAGGGTCTGGCCCTCGAGCCGCAGAAGCCGATCCTCGATGGTGAGCCTTCGTATGAGGAGATTCCGCAGGGTCTGCACGATCCGAACGAGCCGTGGTGGAAGTCGCACGACGTGCGCCGCTACGCCTACTGGTCGGTATTTGCCGGTTCGTTCGGCCACACCTATGGCCACAACTCGATCATGCAGATGCACCCGGGTGGCGACAAGCCGGGTGGCTACGGTGCCATCAAGTCGTGGAAAGAGGGTCTTGAGGATCCCGGTTTCAGCCAGATGCAGTACCTCAAGAAGCTGATCCTCGCGTTCCCCTTCTTCGAGCGCGTGGGTGATCAGTCGGTCATCGCCGGCGAGCACGGTTTCCGCTACGATCGCGCCATCGCAACGCGCGGTGAGGACTACCTGCTGGTTTATACCTACACGAACAAGCCGATGCAGATCGACCTCAATAAGATCTCGGGCGAGAAGAAGAACGTTTGGTGGTATTCGCCCGTCGATGGTTCGCTGAAGTATGTCGGTGAGCTGGAGAACGGCATCCACGAGTTCCAGGCCGAGGGCGAGGTTGGCCCTGCGAACGACCATGTGCTGATTGCCGTCGATGCAGCTAAGAGCCACATTACGAAGGAGCAGCAGTCGCTCTAAAACGCCAAACACTTTTCGAACTATAACCTATGAAACGAATCTTACTACTCGTCGCCACGCTGTGCCTGCACGGGCTTGTCCGGGCAGGTGTCGAGGTCGGTTCTCTTGAGGTGGAGCAATTCGCCCGCCCCCTTTCGGTCGAGCGGGCTCAGCCCCGCCTGAGTTGGATCATCTCTTCCGACGAGCACGATGTGATGCAGACGGCCTACCGCGTGCAGGTGGCCTCCGAGCCGGAGCTGTTGGCCGACGAAAAGGCCGACCTGTGGGATTCGGGGGTCGTGGCCTCGGATCAATCGATCTGGGTACCCTACGGCGGCAAGAAGCTCCAGAGCAACCAGCGTTGCTTCTGGCGCGTGAAGGTCTATACGACCCAAGGCGCATCCGACTGGTCGGAGGTTGCCGAGTGGGGCATGGGCCTCCTGGGCGAAACGGCCTGGGGCGGTCGCTGGATCGGCTGGGAGGGGGCCTTCCCCTGGGATAAGGAGGTGGCTCACAGCGAGCTGAGCGCCCGCTACATCCGCACCGAGTTCACCCTCGCCGAGAAGCCCGTCAAGCGTGCTACGGTACATATTTCGGGCCTTGGTCTGTATGAGCTTTTCATCAACGGCGAGCCGATCGGCGATCAGGTGCTGGCACCCGTGCCGACCGACTATCGTCGTACCGTGACCTACGACTCGTTCGACGTGACGGAGCAGCTCCAAGCGAACCAAAATGCCCTGGGCGTTGTCCTCGGCAACGGCCGTTGGTACACCATGCGCCAGAACTACAAGCCCTACAAGATTCCCAACTTCGGCTACCCGAAGATGCGCCTGAATCTGATCGTGGAGTACGAGGATGGCTCGAAGCAGCGCATCAACTCCGACCCCGCGTGGAAACTCACGGCCGAAGGTCCGATTCGCAGCAACAACGAATACGACGGCGAGATCTACGACGCCCGCATGGAGCTGGGCGATTGGACGAAGGTGGGCTACGACGACTCGAAGTGGCTCTTGGCGCAACGTGTGGCGATTCCCTACGGTACGCTGCGAGGTGCTACGTCGCCCAACATGAAGATCATGCAGCGCGTGAAGGCGAAGTCGGTGACCCACTACGCGGGGCGCACGATTGTCGATTTCGGGCAGAACATGGCCGGCTGGGTAAAGCTCAACGTGCGCGATACGCAGGCGGGTGACACGATCCTCATGCGCTACGCCGAGCGACTGACCAACGGTGGCGACTCGCTCTACACGGCCAACCTGCGCGATGCCCTTTCGCGCGATATCTACATCGCCAACGGGCGGGAGCAACAGACGAAGTGGAGCGCCCGATTCTCCTACCACGGCTTCCGCTACATCGAGATCACGGGACTGAAGAACCCCACGGTGGAGGACTTCGAGGCCGAGGTGATCTACGACAACATGCCGACGGTCGGCACGTTCGAGTGCTCGAACGAGGTGATCAACACGGTCTATCGCAACGCCTGGTGGGGTCTGAACTCCAATTACAAGGGTATGCCGCTCGACTGCCCGCAACGCAACGAGCGCCAGCCCTGGCTGGGAGACCATGCCGTCGGAACGTGGGGCGAAACCTTCATGTACGACAGCGGGACGATGTATGCCAAGTGGATGGAGGACATCACCGAGGCACAACGTGCCGACGGCTGCATCCCCGATGTGGTGCCCGCCTTCTGGAACTACTACACGGATGGTATGGTATGGCAGTCGGTACTGCCGATCATCTGCGAGATGCTCTACGAGCAGACGGGTAACATCGAGCCGCTCAAGCGCCACTACCCGACCATGAAGCGCTGGCTGGATCACATGCAGAACCGCTACATGACCGAGGATGGGCTGGTGACGAAGGAGAAGTATGGCGATTGGTGCGTACCGCCCGAGTCGCTGGAGCTGATTCACAGCCAGGATCCCCTGCGCGTCACAAATTCGACCCTCATCGCCACGGCCTATTACAGCATGGTCTCGAAGATGATGGTGAAGTTTGCCACCCTCCTGGGCGAGGAGGCCGATCGTGCCGACTATGCGGCTCGTGCCGAGAAGACCAAGGAGGCCTTCAACCGCCACTTCCTCCATATCGAAGAGGGGAAAGCACCCACGCGCTACGATCATCCGCTCTATCCCGATGCTATCTATTACGACAACAACACCGTGACGGCCAACCTCTTGGCCGTGGCGTTCGACCTCGTACCCGAGGAGCACCGTACGAATATCGAGAAGCAGATCCTCAAAAAACTGCTCGTCGATAACCGAGGCCACATCAGCAGCGGTGTCTGCGGTCAGAACTGGACGTTGCGCTACCTGACGAAGATGGGGCGTGGCGATGTGGCCTACCTCCTGGCTTCGCAGGACAGCTACCCCAGCTTCGGCTACATGGCTTCGCGCGGAGCTACGACCATCTGGGAACTTTGGAACGGCGATACGGCCAACCCGAAGATGAACTCGGGCAACCACGTCATGATGTTGGGCGACCTGATTCCTTGGTTCTACCGCGACCTGGCCGGTATCAACCCCGCCAAGCCCGCTTACAAGGCGATCCGTCTCGAACCTGACCTCTCGATCCAAAACCTGGAGCGTGTTTCGGCTTCGTATGAGTCGCTGCACGGTCGCATCGCAAGCAGCTACCACAAGACCCCGATGCAGCTCGAGTGGGATATCGAGATCCCCTGCAACACCACGGCAACGATCGTGCTGCCGGTGCTCAACCCCGAGGCTGTTCAAGGCGAGGGTATTCGCTACCTCGGTGAGCAGGGCGGAAAGGGTGCATGGCTCGTTCCGTCGGGTAAATACCACCTCTCGATTCCGCTCGATCCCGCCTCCGGCGAGAAGCGCGAGGGGATGCTCCGCGATGAGTTCCTCTACGAAAAAGCCCCCTTCATCGAGTGCCACGCCTCGACGATTGAGGAGCTGCCGAATGGAGACCTCATTGCCGCCTACTTCGGAGGCACGAAGGAGAAGAATCCCGATGTCTGCATCTGGACGCAGACCAAGAAAAAGGGCTCGACGCAATGGTCAGCCCCGAAAAAGGTGGCCGACGGTATTCAGAACGACACGTTGCGCTACGCCTGCTGGAATCCGGTACTCTACCAGGTGCCGACCAAAGGGGGCGAGCTGTGGCTCTTCTACAAGGTAGGTCCCAACGTACCGAGCTGGAAGGGCTACCTGATCCGCTCGAAAAATGGCGGTAAGACGTGGTCGAAGCCCGAGCGGCTGCCCGACGGCATCTTCGGGGCGATCAAGAACAAACCCGTCTGGGTCGATGGTCGCATCCTCTGCCCCTCGTCCGACGAGCTGGGTCGCTGGAGCGTGCATTTCGAGTGGACGGACGACCTGGGGAAGACGTGGCACCGCACCGAGCCGCTCGATGCCGATCTGAGTGTGCCGACCCGCTTTCGCCCCTTGGTTACGACCCAGGCCGAGATGGGCACGAAGCCCTACGATGAGTCGAAGGCAGTGCCTATCGAGGCCATTCAGCCGACTGTTCTGAAGCTCGCCGACGGTCGTCTGCAGATGATGTGTCGCACGCGCAACGGCAAGACGGGCATCGCCTACTCGTCGGATCGCGGTGAGACGTGGACAAAACTGACGCTGATGGATTTGGAGCATACGCAGTCGGGCATCGACGCCATCACGCTCCGCGACGGACGTCATGTGCTCCTCTACAACGATTTCGAGACGATCGACGGCACGCCCAAAGGGCCGCGCAATCCCCTCTCGGTAGCCCTCTCGACGGATGGCGTCGTGTGGGACAGGGTCATCACGCTCGAAGACAGCCCGATTGGCGACTACTCCTATCCGGCCGTCATCGAGGCCTCGGATGGCACGATCCACGCCACCTACACTTGGCGCAGACGCCGCATTAAGCACGTCGAGTTTAAGTTATAGAGGAAAGAGGA
>CAYOEE010000120.1:0-5244 GCA_964402935.1 uncultured Alistipes sp.
GAGGCGTTGTCGGGCGGAGTGATCGAGCCAAGGTGGTCGATTGTCACAATGCAGGAGCGGTGCGATGCGACGGGCTCTATGCCGGCGGTGTGATTGGCCTGAATGGCGGTCTGGTGCGCGGTTGCAAGAACGAGGCCTCGGTTCGGGGTACGCACTACGCCGGAGGTGTGGCGGGTGCGAACAACCCCGCAGGAAGACTGGACGAGATCGACAACACCGGACAGGTGCAGGCCGAGACGATCGGCTACATCGTCGGGGAGGACTTCTCGCAACAGGTAGTCGATGAGGATACTTTGCGCGAACATTACCATCGGGAGCATAATCCTTGATTGCTGTTTTAGGGGGGGGCTTCATGCTCAAAATAACTTGCTCTTTTTGCCTATTCCGAATAGTTTTTCGTATCTTTGTTATATCCCCTTTATAACAACATTTCAGTATGGAGAAGACGTGGAGATGGTTTGGCCGAAAGGACAAGATAACGCTCGGTATGTTGCGCCAAATTGGCGTGGAGGGCATCGTGACAGCTCTGCACGAAGTGCCGAACGGCGAGGTGTGGAGCTACGAGGCGATTTGTGACCTCAGGGACGAGATCGCGCGCCATGGAATGCGCTGGTCGGTCGTCGAGTCGCTGCCCGTGAGTGAGGCGATCAAATATGCGGGTGCGGAGCGTGATCGCCTGATCGAGAACTACCTTGTAAGCCTTGAAAATCTCGGCCGTGCGGGGATTCAGACCGTCTGCTACAACTTTATGCCCGTCATCGACTGGATTCGCACCGACCTGGAGCATCCCTGGGAGGATGGCACGTCGTCGCTCTATTTCGATTATGCCCGCTTTGCCTACTTCGATATCCACATCCTGGAGCGCGAGGGGGCCGAGAAGGATTATCCGGCCGAGACGCTCGCCAAGGTCGAGATGCTGAAGCAGACGATGACCGAGGAGGAGCGCAACGGACTGATCGACACGATTATCGTCAAGACGCAGGGCTTTATCAACGGCAATATCCGCGAGGGGGACAAGCATCCCGTGAAAATCTTTAAGCGCCTTTTGGCGCAGTACGCGGGGATCGACCGTGACGAGTTGCGCGAAAATATGCGCTACTTCCTCTCGGCCGTCATGCCCGTGTGCGAAAAGTGGGGCATCAACCTCTGCGTACATCCCGACGATCCACCGTTCCAGGTGCTGGGGCTTCCGCGCATCGTCACCTCCGAGGAGGATATCGCCTGGATTCTGGAGGCGGTGGATAATCCCCATAACGGCCTTACTTTCTGTGCCGGTTCGCTCTCTTCGGGGGCGCATAACGAGGTGGTGAGGATGGCGCGCAGATTCCGCGACCGTACCCACTTTGTGCACCTGCGCAGCTGCAGCATCCTGGAGGGTGGCAACTTCATTGAGGCCTCGCACCTCGAGGGGCGTGGTCACCTTGTGGAGCTGGTGCGCATCTTTGAGGAGGATCCGCGTCATAAGCTCCCGATGCGTGTCGATCACGGTCGCACGATGCTCGGCGATGAGAAGATGGGCTACAATCCGGGCTACTCGTTCCACGGCCGAATGTTTGCCCTGGCGCAGGTCGAGGGTATGATGGCCGTCGTGCGCGATGAATTGAAAAATGTGTAAAAACCGAAAAATAAGAAAGCTATGAACGAAATGTTTTCGATCAAGGACAAGGTGGCCGTCATCACGGGTGCCGGAGGTGTGCTGGGTGGCAATGTGGCCAAGAGTTTTGTGGAGCAGGGTGCCAAGGTGGTGGCGCTCGATATCCGTCAGGAGCAACTCGATAAGCGCGTAGAGGAGCTGCGTGCCATCGGTACGGGCGATGTGATGGGGCTTATCTGCAACGTGCTCGACCTCGACTCGATCCGTGCCGTGGCCGACGAGGTGGTGGCTAAATGGGGTCGCATCGACATCCTGATCAACATCGCAGGTGGCAATATGCCGGGTGCTACGTTGCGCCCCGATCAGCCGATTTTCGACATGAAGATCGAGGATTGGAACAAGGTGACGAACCTGAATATGAACGGTACGGTCTATCCCTCGATCGTTATCGGCGAGGTGATGGCCCGCCAGCGCAAGGGTGCGATTGTCAATATCTCGTCGATGGCTGCCCTGCAAGCTATTACCAACGTGCCGGGCTACTCGGCAGCCAAGGCCGCTGTGACGAACTTTACGATGTGGATGGCGATGGAGATGGCCCACAAATATGGCGACGGCGTGCGTGTCAATGCCGTAGCTCCGGGCTTCTTTATCGGCGATCAGAACCGTGCCGTTCTGCTCAATCCCGACGGTTCGCTGACCGAGCGCAGCCACAAAGTCCTGGCCAATACTCCGATGGGTCGTTTTGGCGACATCACCGAGCTGAACGGTGCAATCCAGTTCCTCTGCTCCGATGCCGCCTCCTTCATCACGGGCGTGAATCTGCCTATTGACGGCGGCTTCTCGATCTACTCAGGAGTTTAAGTCGCTTCGCTTCTGGGTGGTGCTCATAAATGTTGTGGATTTCCGTTGAAATCACAATAAAGGCCTATGAGACCTATAAGACCTATAATGCTCCCCATAGGCCCCATAAGTCCCATAGGTCTTATAGGCCCCTAAATTTTGATGTCTAAATTCTACATTTTGCATGTAACGAAAAACCCCTCGATCGAAGGATCGAGGGGTTTTTCGTTGATTACTTGCTTTCGCAATAAGCACCCAATTTCTTGTACTCCTTGTAAAGCTCTTCGTACTTGGCGTGGTTCTCGGCCGAGGGTTTGTACTCCTTGGCGCAACCCGAAGCCATCGCCTCCTGCGCCTTTTCGATCGTGGGGTAGAGCCCTGCTGCCACGGCGGCGAAGATCGAAGCACCGAGGGCGCAAGCCTGGTCGCTCTCGCATACCGAGATAGGCACACCCAGCACATCGCTCATTACCTGCATCACGAAGGGCGACTTGAGGGCGATGCCACCGATACCGATGCACCCGTTGATGCGGATACCCTCGCTCTTCATGCGCTCCATGATCGCCTTCGAACCGAAAGCCGTAGCCTCCACGAGGGCGCGGAAGATCATCGGGGCGGTTGTGCCGAGCGTAATGCCGGCAATAGCACCCTTGAGCGTCTGGTCGGCATCGGGCGTGCGGCGACCGTTCATCCAATCGACGGCAATCACACCGCTCTCGCCAATGGCGATTTTCTCGGCCTCGGCCGTCAGCGCGGGCAGAATTCGATCGCAAGCCTTGTCCAGCTCCTCGATCGTGAGTTTCTCGCCCAGAATAGCCTTCATGGGGAACTCCAGCACGCGACGGAACCAGGCGTAGATGTCGCCAAAGGCCGACTGTCCGGCCTCGAAACCGATCAGACCCGGCACGACCGAACCATCCACCTGACCGCAGATGCCCGGAATGAGCTTGTTGCCCACCGACTCGGGCTTGGCAACCACGATGTCACAGGTCGAAGTACCGATGATGCGAACCCACGAGTCGGCCTTGATGCCGGCACCTACAGCACCCATGTGGCAGTCAAAAGCGCCACCGGCTACCACGACGTCGGTCGAGAGGCCCAAACGCTTGGCCCACTCCTCCGTCAGGTGACCTACGACCTTCTCGGCCGTTTCGGTCTCGGTGAACATCCTTTCGCGCAGACCCGACAAGAGGGGATCGAGCGTCGTGAGGAACTCCTCCGACGGCAGACCGCCCCACTTGGCGTGCCACATCGCCTTGTGACCCTGGGCGCAACGACTGCGGACAATTTCGGCAGGTTTCGTCGTGCCGGTCAGAATCGCGGGCATCCACTCGCAGTGCTCGACAATCGAGTAGGCTGCCTCGCGTACTGCCTCATCCTCGCGCAGCACGTGCAGAGCCTTGGCCCACAGCCACTCCGAGGAGTAGATACCGCCCTCGTAAGCCGAGTAGTCGATCTCCCAACGACGGCACAGCGTATTGATCTCGTCGGCCTCCTTGATGGCCGTGTGGTCCTTCCAGAGCACGAACATGGCGTTGGGGTTCTCCTCGAAGCCCTCCTTGAGCGCCAGCGGCGTACCCTCCTCGTCGATGAAGCAGGGGGTCGAGCCGGTCGTGTCGAAGGCGATACCTACGACATTCGCGGCTACCTCCGAAGATACAGCCCCCAGCACCTCGCGCACCGTAGCCTCCAGCACCTCGATATAGTCTTTCGGGTGCTGACGGTACTGGTTGATCGCGGGGTTGCAGTATTTACCCTCTTTCCAGCGGGGGTAGTAGCGTACGGCCGTGGCAAGCGTCTTGCCGTTCATGGCATTGACCAGCACGGCACGAGCCGAGTCGCTGCCGTAGTCCAGTCCGATTACATATTTATCCATGGTCAGTTCTTCGCGTTAGGGATTAGCACAAAGCCTTATTCAACATATAGTATACCTCGTTCATGCGAAGCTCCTTCTTGAACTCCGAAATCGTGGTGTTTTTATTGATGTGTACCATCTCGATGTTGGCGATCTCGGCGAAATCCTCCCAGTACTCGGCCGTGATGTCATACGAGAAGCAGGAGTGGTGCGTACCACCGGCCAGAATCCAGGCACCGGCGCCCACCTCGAAGTTGGGCATCGGCTTCCAAAGCGCCGAGGCTACGGGGAGCTTCGGCAGCGGCTTCGGCTCTACGCACTCAACATCATTTACGATCAGGCGCATACGGTTGCCCATATCGACTACCGTGGCGGCTACGCCCGAACCGGTCTTCGACGTGAAGACGAGGCGTGCCGTCGGCGTCTTGCGGATACCGATGCCGAGGAAGTGCACCTCCAAGCGCGGCTTCCGGGCAGCAATCAAGGGGCTTACCTCCAACATATGCGACTGGAGAATCGTACTCTCCTCGCCGGCGAAGTTGAGCGTGTAGTCCTCCATGAACGAGCAACCCTTCTCCATGCCCTGCGACATGAACCATACGGTGCGTACCATGGCGGCCGTCTTCCAGTCACCCTCGCCACCGAAGCCGTAACCCTCGGCCATCAGGCGCTGCGAAGCAAGACCCGGAATCTGATCGAAGTGACCCAGGTCGTCGAAGTTCGTCGTAAAGGCCTTGGCACCCTTCGCTACAAGGCAGGCTTTGATCGTCAGCTCGGCCTTGGCGGCGTTCCACACTTTCTCGTAACCCTCGGTCGTCTTGTCCTCCAACTCGGCAGCGTGGTCGTAGAGCGTGAAATACTCCCCAACGAGTGCATCCACCTCCTCGTCGGTGACCTTCTCGAAGTAGGTCATCAGCTCCGATACGGGGCAGTAATCAACATGGTAGCCCAGACG
>CAYOEE010000121.1:0-5227 GCA_964402935.1 uncultured Alistipes sp.
AGGGGGTGGCCGTATGGCAGGGGCGTGCCGAGGAGCAGGCCTTCTCGTTGCGCCAAGGCGAGTTGGCCGTGCAGCTTGGGGAGCGCTCGGAGCGATTGGCGCGTGCGGAGCGTCTGCCCAAAATCTCGCTCATTGCAGCCAACCACTTCGATGGCCCGATTACAATCGAGGTGCCCGTCATCAACAAGAACTTCAACTATTGGTTTGTCGGGGTGGGTGTTTCGTTCCCTATTTCGTCGCTCTACAAGGCGGGCAAGGGGGTGAAGCGTGCCCGCCTGGCCACCATGGAGAGCCGTCGTGCGCTCGAATTGCAACGCGAGGAACTTTCGCGTGCCGTCTATGCCGATCATGTCCACTACTTGGAGACTTACGAAGAGGAGGCAACGCTCGAAAAGCAGGTCGCGCTGGCTGAGGAGAACTACGCCGTGGTCGAGAACCGTTACCGCAACGGCATGGTGCTCGTGACCGATATGCTGGATGCTGCTTCGCGCCTCTTGGAGGCGGAGTTGCAACTGGTGAATGTCCGCCTCCAAACGCAATTCCTCTATCGTAAATTACAACACACAACCGGAAATCTTTAAACAACGCATAAAACTATGAAAAGAAAAACTAAAAAGCTGATCTATAATTCGTTTGCCTGCATTTTGCTCCTCTTCTCGCTCTATTGGGTGTGCGAGAAGTTTGTACACCTCGGCAAGGTCGAGTTTACCGAAAATGCCCAAATCAAACAGCACATCGTGCCCGTAAATTCGCGTGTGCAGGGATTTATCAAGGAGGTGCGCTTTGACGAATATACGCCGGTGTCGAAGGGCGATACGCTGCTTCTTATCGAGGATGTCGAGTATCGCTATCTGGTCGCACAAGCCGAAGCCAACCTTGCCAACGCCAAAACGGGCAAAGATGCCATGCACAAGGTGATCTCGACGACCAATACGAACCTTTCGGTGACGGAGGCCGGTGTTGAGGAGGCGCGCATTTTGTTCGAGAATGCGGAGCGCAACTACCATCGTTTCGAGCAGCTCTACAAGCAGGATGCGGTTACCAAGCAGCAGTATGACGATATGCAGACGGCCTATTCGGCAGCCAAGGCTCGTTATGAGATGCTCAAACGCCAGAAGCAGAGCGTGCAATCCGTCGGTCGGGAGCAGAATACCCGTTTGGGACAGAACGAGGCGGGGATCAAGTTGGCCGAGGCCGCCTTGGAGTTGGCGCGTCTGAATCTCTCGTACACCGTTATTCTCGCCCCTTGCGATGGCGTTACCGGTCGAAAGGAGATTCAGGTGGGACAACTCATTCAGCCCGGGCAGACGTTGGTTGATGTGGTGGATAGCGAGGAGAAATGGGTCGTAGCGAACTACAAAGAGACGCAGACGGCAAATATCCGAGAGGGTCAGGAGGTAGAAGTCGAGGTGGATGCCGTTCCTAACCATACATTTAAGGGGGTCGTTCGCTCCATCTCTCGTGCGACGGGCGCAAGTTTTTCTCTTATGCCGCAGGATAACTCTTCGGGCAACTTCGTGAAGATCGAGCAGCGCATCCCCGTCCGCATCGACCTGGCGGAGGAGAACGATCCGAAGCTGGTCGAGCGCCTGGGTGCGGGTATGAATGTAAGTTGTAAAGTACACTACGAATAATGGGCGCTCCACAACCGAATCAACCCTTTTCGATTCCGCAGATTCGCTTCGTTCCCGAACCGTTGAAGCCGTGGCTGATGATTCTCTTCATCGTCATCTTCAACTGTACGGGCGGGGTCTATTTGGCCGCGGTGAACGAAATGGTCGGCTCGACACAACTCCTCCAGGAGGATGTGATGATGGCGGGCTACGCTTCGCTGGTGGGTATGGCGCTCTTCTTTGCCATCATGTTCCGCCTCAAGTGGGCTGTGCGACCCAAGACTACGCTGGGGTGTTGTATCCCTGCGTTGCTGGTGGCGAACCTGATTTCGATGCACACGACGAGCGTGCCGCTCCTGGTGGGCGTGAGCTTGGTGGCGGGTTTTATCCGTATGTGGGCCATCTACGAGTGTAACTCGACCATTCAGCTTTGGATCACCCCCAAGCGTGATATGTCGATCTGGTTTTGCTACATCTACCTGATGGTCAATACCACGATTCAGCTGACCGGCCTGGCGGCCCTCGGCTTCTCGGTCTGGGCTTCGTGGCACTATATGCATTGGTTCGTCATGGCGGCCTTGATGGTGCTCTATCTGATCGTCATTGTCTGCTACCGCGGGCGCAGGATTATGCCTCGACTGCCCCTGCTCGGAGTGGATTGGATCGGTATGCTGCTGTGGGCAACGACGGCTCTTTCGGTGCTCTTCGTGGCGATCTATGGCGAGCACTACGAGTGGTGGTCGAGTGAGCAGATTCGACAAGCGACGGTGCTTGGCGTGGTGAGCCTGGCGTTGAACCTGTGGCGGGCAACCTTCCTGCGCCATCCCTACATCTCGTTGCAGATCTTTCGCTTTCCGATTGTGCCGATCTCGGTGATGATCATCCTTTTGATGGACCTGCTGTTGGCGCCCTCACACATCTTCGAGCACCTGGTGATGGAGCAGGTGTTGGAATTCGATACGCTCAACATCTTGACCATGAATTGGATCGCCATAGCCGGTGTCGTGGCGGGTGTGCTTTTTACCTGGCAGACCTTTGCGCGTCGCAAGTGGACCTATCAGCGGATGTTGGTTATCGCCTTTTCGCTCTTTGCTCTCTATTTGGCCTATTGCTACTTCCGCATCGATTACAACATGGATAAGCAGATGCTCTACCTACCGATTTTCTTGCGCTCGGCGGGCTATGTGATTGTAGCCGTGTTGCTCCTGACGGCCAATACGCGACTGCCATTTCCCTTCGTCTTTCTGCATGGACTGTCGTTTCAAAACCTCTTCAGTGCCGCTCTTGCCGGCCCGATCGGTACGGCTGTCGTAGGGCGTATGCTGACGGTCGTGATGCGTCGAAATGTGCAGTGGATCGGGGAGGAGATCGATCACCTGAACCCCGATGTGATGGCTATGGATCGCGGTGCGCTCGGCGGTATGGTGCAACTTCAGGCCATGCTGGAGGCGATGAAGGAGATTTACGGGTGGCTGTTGCTACTCGCTATCGGTTGCCTGATTGGCCTTACGTTGCGTTATAGCGGTATCCGCCCGCGGAAAGTTATCGAGCCGACCTATCGTTCGATCTATCGCGTGGTGCGTCAGCGTGTCATGCCGCGCCTAAGACTCTATCGACTGCGAGGATAGAAGAGGAAAGAGGAAAGAGCAAAGAGGAGAGAGCAAAGAGGAAAGAGATTAAAGAGCTTAAAGAGAAGCGTTATCCTGAGTGAGACAAAGGATGACGCTTTTTTCAGTGGCCCCAGTGGCCTCAGTGGCCCCAGTGGCCTCAGTCGCCCCAGTAGCCTCAGTAGCCTCAGTAGCCTCAGCCGTCCCGGTCGCCTCAGCCCTAAAACCCGACAATCGCCCTTTCTGCTCTTTATAATTTTGAACTTTCGACGAAAAGTGCTATATTTGTTCTATTATAGGCAATTTAGATTTAATAAAACAGATACGGTATGAGATTCAACGAAATCGGTAAAACGGGGATGGTGGTGTCCGCCCTGAGTTTTGGTGCTTCGTCGCTGGGTAGTGTCTTCCGCTCGACGCGCGAGGAGGAGGCCTTGGAGGCGGTTTATACGGCCATCGAAGGGGGAATGAACTTTATTGACGTTTCGCCCTACTATGGCCACTACAAGGCCGAAACGGTTCTGGGCAAGGCTTTGCAGCACATTCCGCGCGATAAGTACTACCTCTCGACCAAGGTGGGTCGCTACGGCAAGGACGGGGTCAATACGTGGGACTACTCGGCCAAGCGTGCCCAGGAGAGCGTCTATGAGAGCATGGAGCGCCTCCACATCGACCACATCGACCTGATCAATGTGCACGATGTCGAGTTTGCCGATCTGAATCAGGTCGTGAATGAGACCCTGCCGGCACTCGTAGAGTTGCGCGAAAAGGGCGTTGTGAGCCATGTGGGCATCACGGACCTCCAGCTCGAGAACATCAAGTGGGTCATCGAGCACGTTCCTGCCGGCACGGTGGAGAGTGTGCTGAACTTCTGCCACTACTGTCTGTGCGACGACAAGATCGTCGATTTCCTGGATTTCTTCGAGGCCAACAATGTCGGTGTAATCAGCGCATCGCCCCTCTCGATGGGTCTTTTGTCGGAGCGCGGTGTGCCCGATTGGCATCCTGCCCCGAAACCGCTTGTCGAGGTGTGCAAGAAAGCTGCCGAGCACTGCAAGGCGAAGGACTATCCGATCGAGAAGCTCGCCATGCAGTACGCCCTCTCGAACGACCGCATCGCAACGACCCTCTTCTCGTCGGCCAATCCGGCCAACGTGAAGAAGAACCTGGCCTTTATCGAGGAGCCGATTGATTGGGATTTGGTGCATGAGGTACAGGAGATTATCGGCGACCAGAAGCGCGTAAGTTGGGCCAACTCCTAATCCCGCACACGATGGATTATAAGATTATTGATGCCCACGCCCACCTGTGGCTCAAGCAGGATGCGGTGTGGAACGGCAAGCGCATCCAAACGCTCGAGAACGGTCGCTCACACTTCCTCGGCGAGGATGTGCAGATGATTCCGCCGTTTATGATCGACGGACGGAATTCGGCCGAGGTCTTCCTCTCGAACATGAACTATGCGCAGGTCTCGGCAGCCGTCATTACGCAGGAGTATATCGACGGCTTGCAGAACGACTACCTCGAGGAGGTGCAGCGAGTGTATCCCGACCGCTTCTTCTGTTGCGGTATGTGCGAGTATTTCGACGAGGATGTCGTGGGGCAGGCCGTAACGCTCAAGGAGCGCGGTTTTCGGGCGATCAAGATTCCGGCCAACCGCCTCAAGACGGATGCCGTGACGGTGGAGTTGCAGGATCGGAAGATGACCGACCTCTTTGCCTGGATGGAGAAGGAGGGGATGATTCTCTCGATCGACCTCGACGATGATAGCCGTCAGATTGCCCAGATGGATGAGATTCTCGCCTCGCATCCGGCACTCAAAACGGCGGTGGGGCACTTCGGTATGGCCACCTTCCCGACCTTCAAGCAGCAGGTGCGCCTGGCGCGTCACGAGAACGTGATGATCGAGTCGGGCGGTATCACTTGGCTCTACAACGCGGAGTTCTATCCCTTCCACGGGGCTGTGCGTGCCATTCGTGAGGCGGCCGAGGAGGTGGGCATGGAGAA
>CAYOEE010000122.1:0-5180 GCA_964402935.1 uncultured Alistipes sp.
GGCGCGGATGGTCATCAGGCCGGCATACTCACCCGCAGCACCCGAGTTGGGCTGCAACGAGCAGGCGGCAAAGCCCGTGATGGTCGCCAGATCGTGCTCCAGCTCCCCAATCAGCTCCGCGTAGCCCTCCGTCTGGTCGGCCGGTGCGAAGGGGTGGATGTTCTGGAAACCGCTGAGCGAGAGGGGCTGCATGATGGCGGCCGCGTTGAGCTTCATCGTGCACGAGCCGAGCGAGATCATCGAGTCGGCCAGCGAGATGTCTCGGTGCTCCAGGCGCTTGATGTAGCGCATCAGGGCGCTCTCCGAGCGGTAGCGGTTGAAAACCGGCTCGGTGAGGTAGGCCGACGTGCGCACAAGCTCCGTCGGAATCGTCGTGGGGGCATCCCCCTTGACGGCCTTCGGCTTCTTGCCCAGGGCCGTAGCGAAGATGCGGATCACGGTCTCGACCTCCTCGTCGGTCGTCACCTCGTCGAACGAGAGACGCACGCGCTCGTCGCTCGGGTAGTAGAAGTTGATCCCCTCTTCCAAGGCAATCGACTGAATAACAGCGGCCTCCGCCTCCACGTCGAGCGTGTCGAAGAAGGCCTTGTTCGTGAGCTTGTAGCCCATTGCCTCCAGGGCACGAGCCGTGTTGCAGGCGGCGCGGTGGGCGGTCTCGGCGGCACGCTTCAACCCTTCCGGGCCGTTGTAGATGCAGTAGAAACCGACCATCGAGGCCATCAGGGCCGAGGCGGTGCAGATGTTCGAGGTGGCGCGCTCGCGCTTGATGTGCTGCTCACGCATCTGGAGTGCCATGCGCAGGGCACGCTTGCCGCGACGATCGACCGAAACACCGATGATGCGGCCCGGCATGTTGCGCTTGTAGCTCTCGCGCGTGGTCATGTAGCCGGCGTGTGGGCCTCCGAATCCCATCGGCGTACCCAGACGCTGGGTCGAACCTACGGCGATATCGGCGCCCCACTCGGCAGGTGCTTTCAGCAGGGCCAACGAGAGCAGATCCGCCACGGCCGTTACGAGCACACCCTGCTCGTGGGCCTTGTTCGTGAAGTCGGCATAGTTGCACACCGCACCGTCGGCGGCGGGGTATTGCAGGATAGCACCGAACTCCTTGCCCGTGAATTCGTATTCGTTCCACTCATCGACAATCAGTTCGATGCCGAAAGGTTCGCTACGCGTCAGCAGGACGTCGAGCGTCTGCGGGAAGATGTTGCGATCGACGAAGAGCTGGTTGCGACCCGCCTTCACGGCCTCGCGCGAACGGAGGGCAAACATCATCAGCATCGCCTCGGCCGTGGCCGTAGCCTCGTCCAGCAGCGAGCAGTTGCCGATCTCCATGCCCGTGAGCGAAATGACGGCCGTCTGGTAATTCAAGAGTGCCTCCAGACGACCCTGCGAAATCTCGGCCTGATAGGGGGTGTATGAGGTGTACCAGGCAGGATTCTCGAAGACGTTGCGCGTGACGGCTGCCGGCACGGCCGTGGGGTAGTAGCCCATGCCGATGAAGGAGCGCAGCTGACGATTACGCTCGGCCAGCGTGCGGATGTGTGCCGCAAACTCATACTCGCTCATGGCGGGGGTGAGTGCCAGCGGCTTCTTCAGACGAATCGACTGCGGAATAACCTGTCCAATAAGCTCGTCCACGGTTTTGACACCGATCACCGAGAGCATCTCGTTCAGCTCCTCGGGGTTTGTAACGCCGATGTGGCGCGAAGAAAATTGATCGAACATTATGTTTGTGTTTTTTATGTTATTTCGTTTCCGATGACAAAGGTACTCTTAATTTTGAATTCTAAGAAGCTGTTTAAAATTTATTTGCTTCATTCTTTTACGCTCTTTACGACTCCTTTTTCGCGTAATTCTCGTTACATAGGAACCCCTATGCGCCTCGAATTACGCGAAAAAACAGCCACAAAAAAGCTGTAAAATCATTTCGCAAACAAATTTAAACAGCTTCTAAATTCTGAATTTAATATTTGAATGAACTGCCTCCGATAAACTCGCGCAAGACCGACGTGGGCGGAATCTCGTCGGGAGGGCAGGGAACGAAGTTCGTAAGGAATTTGAGCATACGGCGTGCCTCGTCGTACTCCGGTTCCGTGTCGGGTACTTCGCGCAGAATCTTCTCGGCATAGGGTTTGAGCACCGAAATCTCGTAGAAGAGCGACGAGTTGAGCATCACGTCGGCCTCCTCCTGGTAGGGGAAGATGTGCTTCTCCTCGCCTCGGCGCACCGAGGGGAAACGCCGCAGGGTCGAGAGGGCATCGGCTCCGCGCGTGCTGTAATCGCGGATCAGACGGCGCAACATACGGTTGTCGGTGGTCGAAATGCGCGTCAGGTTGTCCATCGCCACGGAGGTGAAGCACGAGATATAGACGCGGAACTTCTGGTGGGGCGGAATGGCGGGCGTGAGGCGCGGGTTGAGCCCGTGGATGCCCTCGATGACAAGGATCGACCGCTCGTCGAGTTGAAGCGGCTCTTCGTGCCATTGGCGACGGCCGGTGATGAAGTCGTAGCGCGGAATCTCGACCTTCTCGCCCCGCATCAGACGTCCGAGGTGGTCGTTGAACAGCTCCAGGTCGATCGCCTCCAACGCCTCGAAATCGTACTCGCCCCGCTCGTCGCGCGGGGTCTTTTCACGATCTACGAAGTAGTCGTCGAGCGACAACATGACGGGCTTTAACCCCAAGACACCCAGCTGGATACTGAGCCGTTTCGACGAGGTGGTCTTGCCACTCGACGAGGGACCCGAAATGAGTACCAAGCGCGTTCCCTTTGTGCGGTTGGCCTCGTAGATGGCATCGGCAATCTCGGCAAACTTGCGCTCGTGGAACGCCTCGGCAATCTTGATCATCGCACCGGCCTGCCCCTCGCGGATGCGGTTGTTGATTGCCCCGACGGTCGGCACACCCATCATGCCGACCCACGACTGATATTCGCGGAATACGTCGGCCATCTTCTCCTGAAGCTTGTCGCAGCAGGCACGGTCGGGATCGGTGCGCAGCGGCAGCCCGATGAAAAATCCCTTGTAGTAGGGGCGGAGGCAGAAGTGCTTCAAGTAGCCCGACGAGGGGGCCAATGCGCCGTAGAAGTAGCCCACCTCGTCGCCCATCGTATGCAGGTCGCTATAAAGGCGCGGGCAACTCTCCAAAAGCTCGATCTTGTCGTCGAATCCGCGCTCGGCGTAGAGGCGGTGTACCTCCTCGGTGAGCATACGGCTGCGACGAATCGGTATGTCGGCGCGGATGATGCGCTCGATGGCTTCGTGCAACGATTGCAACTCCTGCTCCTCAAACTGCTCGATTCCCTCGACCTCGCAGTAGAAGCCGCTCTGACCCATCGAGTGGCGGATGTAGAGCTTCTGCCCGGGATAACAGTCTCCTACGGCCTGTTGCAGAATGAACCAGGCGGTGCGTTGCAAAACCCGAATACCGGCATAGGAGGTGGCGTCGATCAGGCGCACCGTGATGGGGGTATAGATGCGGTAGGAAAGCTCCTTGATGCGGTTATCGACCATGGCCGCCAGGAAGGGGTGGTGTGCATCCTCGATTTGGTTGGCAATTGTTTGCAGGGTCGTACCCATCGGTACGAACAACGTTTGCTCGTTGTTGAGGCAGATGACCCGGATCATTTCGTTCATAAATTCGTGCTTAAGACCTCGAAAGATAGGAAAAATTTTTTATATTTGCATTTGTACTTTAACCTTAGAAGCGAACTATGACGAAAAAAATCCTACTGCGCACCCTGCTCCTGGTGGTGCTGACCCTGGGGGCGATGCATCTTCTGCGTCCGACGCGCACGGTGGTAATCCTCTCGACGAACGATATGCACGGCAAGATTCAGCGCTTTGCCCACCTCACGACGGCCGTCGAGGCGTGCCGTGATACGGTGGATCGACTTTTGCTGGTGGATGCCGGTGATCGCTGGACGGGCAATGCCTATGTGGATCGGGTGTCGATCCCCGGACGTCCGATTGTGGAGCTGATGAACGGCCTCGGTTACGATGTGGTGACCCTCGGCAACCACGAGTTCGACTTCGGACAGGCGCACCTGGGGGGCGTGATTGACTCACTGTGCGACTTCGAGGTGATCTGCGCCAATGTCGAGAGCGATACGGCTACCTTTAAGCCCGTAGCGCCCTGGACGATCGTGGAGCGCCGAGGGGTGAAGATCGGTCTGGTGGGGGTGGTGACCAACTACGAGGGCCAAGGCACGCCGGCAGGCAACAAGTCAAGCTATGTGGGGCTTCGCTTCGGCGATCCGCAGGAGGCAGCCATGGCGGCCGCGGATGCGCTGCGCGATCGGGTTGATGTGCTGGTGCTCCTCTCGCACATGGGACATGATCGGGATTTCGAACTTCTGGCGCGCGAGAATCGTTTCGATGTGGTCATCGGCGGCCATACGCACGAATACCTCGACACGGTGGTTTGCGGAACGACTTATGGACAGACCTACAAAGATTTACGCAACGTGGGCGCTACGACGATCCGCCTCAAAGGAAAGAAGGTTGTGTCGGTCGATTATGAAAATATCCTGACGACCTCCTACACGCCCGATCCGACCTGCCTCGAAACGGTGGCGCGCTACTATGCCGATGAGGAGCTGAACCGCCCGATCGGAGGGCTGACCGAGACGGCTACAAAGGTGGGTTTGGCTAATTGGTTTGTCGAACTGATGAAGCGCCCGACACGCGCCGAGGTGGGTTTCTACCACATCGGAGGCGTAAGAATGGATACGCTCTGCATGGGAGGCGTGGGTACGGCGGCCGTCTATGACCTGGAACCTTTCTCGTCGCGTGTGGCCGAGATGAAAATGACGCCTGCGGAGATTCGTAAGATGCTTATTACCAAGTATAACGAGCCTACTCGCGAGGGGCATCGCATCGACCTCCATTCGACGACACCCTATACGATTGTGACCAACGAGAAGAACGAGGCGGTCGATGTTCGTTTTCCGACGCTGCGCGAGGGGCACACCTACCGTGTGGCCATTTCGGACTATGCCTTTAAGAACTATCGCGGCCTGGAGTACCGAGAGGGTCGCATCCGCGAGGAGCTGATTACCGACCTGATGATCGAAGCACTCGGCTGTGCCCCCGTGACGCCCGATAACGAGCAACACGCAGGGATTGAAGTACAGGAGTAAAAGGCGAGAAAAGGCGAGAAAGGCGAGAAAGGCGAGAA
>CAYOEE010000123.1:0-5170 GCA_964402935.1 uncultured Alistipes sp.
AAGTGCGTCCTGGGTCGTCCGTGGCGTCCCTATGCCAAGACCATCTTTATCAACTGCGAGCTGGGTGAGCACATCCGGCCGGAGGGATGGGAGAGTTGGTCGAACAAGGAGAACCCCTCGACCACCTATTACGGCGAGTATGGCTCGAAGGGCCAAGGCGCCAATAAAAAGGGTCGTGTGGATTGGTCGCACCAACTGACCAAGAAGGAGGCTCAGGCACTCATTGAGAAGTATATGAAATAACCTGTAAAATCCGGAAAATGATGAAGAATCTTTTGTTTGCCGTGCTGTCTTTCGTGCTTCTTTCGACGGCTTGCACCGAGCAGAAACATCCGCTCATTGACGGCGATAAGCCGTTGGCCGTTTGGATGGCCGAGAGCGAGATCGTGCGATTCCCCTCGCCTGCGCAGATCGACTTTATCCCCGTGGGTAAGATCAAGTGGAACTACACGACGGGCCTGGAGCTGCTCTCCATGATGGAGGCGGCCAAGGAGTACGATCGCCCCGATTTCGATGCTTACGCCGAACGCTACTACGATTCGATCGTGCAGCCCGATGGCTCGGTAATCAGCTATGCCCGCGAGAAGTACAATATCGACCATGTTTGTCCGGCTCGTCCGCTCTTCGAACTGTATGAGCGCACGGGTGAGGTGCGTTACAAGCAGGTATTGGATACCATCTTCCTGCAGTTGCAACACCATCCCCGCATTGCGGCAGGTGGCTTTTGGCATAAACAGCGCTACCCGCAGCAGATGTGGCTCGACGGTATCTACATGGGTCAGCCCTTCTATGCCGAGTATGTGATGCGCGAGGTGATGCCCGTGGATGCCGAAGCAGGCAAGCGTTATGTGGATGATATTGTCAATCAGTTTATCTGCGCCGCTCGCGGTACTTATGTGCCCGAGACGGGACTCTTCTGCCACGCCTTTGACGATGTGCGTGCGCAGTTCTGGTGCGACAAGGAGACAGGACGTTCGCCCCACACCTGGAATCGTGCCCTGGGTTGGTTTACGATGGCGATTGTCGAGACGCTGCAATACCTCGGCGTGAACGAGCAGACGCAGCCGATGGTCGAGATTCTTACCCACATTGCCGACACCTTGCCGCGCTATGCGCATCCCGAGAGCGGTATGTGGTATCAGGTGGTGGAGTTCCCCGGCCGCGAAGGAAATTACGAGGAATCGACCGGCTCGATTATGTACATCTACTCGATGCTCAAGGCGATTCGTTTGGGTTATCTGCCCGAGTCGTATCGTGCCGAGTGGATGCAGCGTTATCGTCAGTTTGTTGATCGCTTCCTGAAGGTCGAGGAGGACGGCACGATCTCGATTACTTCGTGCTGTGCCGTAGCCGGTCTGGATACCGAGGGTACGCGCCGCGACGGAACGTACGATTACTACCTCTCGGAGCCGGTGCGCGACAACGATCCCAAGGCTACGGGTCCCTTTATCTGGGCAGCCATGGAGTATGATCGCGCTACGCGCTAAATGCAAAATTTGGAATTTATAAGACCTATAGGACCTATGTGCCCTATGGGTCTTATATTTTTTTTATATTGCTACCCATAGGTCTTATAAGCCTCATAGGCCTTTTTGATTTCAACGGAAATCCACAACAATCATGAGCACCACCCAAGGAGCTTTAGCGACTAAGCCTCCCTTTTCGCACTTTTGTAGGTATAATTTTTAATTTTTAATTTTTAATGCTTAATTTTGTCAGCTATGATTGATCGGACAACCGTTGATAAAATTTACGCTGCAGCCAATATCGTCGAGATTATTGGCGACTTCGTTACGCTTAAGCGTAAGGGCGTCAATTACATGGCTTGTTGTCCGTTCCACAACGAAAAGACCCCCTCGTTTGTCGTTTCGCCCTCGAAGGGACTCTACAAATGCTTCGGTTGCGGCAAGGGTGGTAATGCCGTCACGTTCCTCATGGAGCATGAATCGCTGAGCTATCCCGAGGCACTGAAGATGGTGGCCAAGCGCTACAACATTCCTGTCGAGGAGCGCGAAGAGAGCGAGGAGGATATCCGTCGCAACAACGACCGCGAGAGTATGTTTGCCGTCAATAGCTGGGCGGCGGAGTACTTCATGAACTACCTCCACAACGAACCGGAGGGGCGCTCGGTGGGGCTTGGTTACTTTCGCCAGCAACGACGATTGACCGACGCCACGATTCGTAAATTCGGCCTCGGATTCTGCCCCTCGCACGGCGATAAGATGACACGTGATGCCCTGGCTGCGGGTTACAAGGAGGAGTACCTGAAGATGACCGGTCTGACGAAGGCTCGAGAAAGTGACGGACATCTCTACGACCCGTTCCGCGATCGTGTGATCTTCCCCGTGCACAATATTTCGGGGCGCGTGGTGGCCTTTGGTGCCCGCACCCTGCGTTCGGATAAGAAGGTCGCCAAGTACCTCAACTCGCCCGAGAGTGAGATTTACAGCAAGCGCAACGAGATCTACGGCCTCTACTTTGCCAAGCGAGCCATCCAGCAGCAGGATTGCGCCATCATGGTCGAGGGTTACCTGGATGTGATTTCGATGCACCAGGTGGGTATCGAAAATGTCGTGGCCTCGTCGGGTACGTCGCTCACGCAGCAGCAGATTCGCCTCCTCTCGCGCTTCTCGCGCAACATGACCGTCATCTACGACTCCGATCCGGCAGGTATCAAGGCCTCGCTGCGCGGTATCGACCTCATCCTGCAGGAGGGTTTGAATGTGCGCGTGGTGTTGCTCCCCGATGGTGAAGATCCCGATAGCTTTGCCCGTAGCCATACGGCCGAGGAGGTGAGCCAATACATTGCCGACCACGAGCAGGACTTCCTAAACTTCAAGGCGCGTCTTTTGCTCGATGAGGCGAAGGGTGATCCGGCTCGCAAGGCGATGGTGATTGGTGATATGGTGCAGTCGATTGCCCAGATTCCCGATGCCATTCAGCGCGCGGTCTATATCAAGGAGTGCGCCCGCACGACCGATACGCAGGAGCAGGTGCTCATTGCCGAGGTGGCGCGTAAACGCCTCTCCTCGTCGGGAGATCGTGAGGCAGACGATTTCATGCGACGCGAGGCGGCGCGGATTCGTCAGGAACAGGCCGAGGCAGAGCCGCAGCGCGAGCTGAATATGCGCATCGAGCCGGGGAGCAGTGTCGAGACGTTGGAGTATGCCCTCGTGCAGTTCCTCCTGCAACACGGCCACTGCAACTTCGAGGTCAAGGAGGGACATCACATGGTCGAATGTAACGTTGCCGAGCTGATTTTCACGGAGCTGGAGACGGATCAAATCAAGTTCGAAAATCCCCTCTACGAGAAGATCGTGAGCCTCTACCGCGCGATCTACGAGGAGCAGGGTGTGGGTGAGAAAGTGCCCGAGGATCGGTTTATTCAGTACAACGACCCGGAGGTGGTGAATCGTGTGGTCGAGATTTTGATGGCCGACAAGAACTACACGATGAGCAAGATTTGGAAGCGCAACGATATCCATGTCGAGAGCGAGGAGGAACTTTTGGCTGCCGGTGTGCCGAAAACGATCCACATCTACAAATCGAAGGTCATCGACCGCCTGATTCGTGCGCAGCAGGAGCTGTTGAAAAAGGAGGGGCTGACGGACGAGGAGCAGGAGCAGGCTTTGAAGACCCTCTCGAACCTGAACGGTGTGAAGGTCAAGCTGGCCAAGAAGATTGAGCGATTGATCCTATAGAAGCTGTTTGAGGTTTATTTACAGCTTCTTAGCAAAAAGGCGAAATGCCCGATCGGAAGAGCAATCAGGCATTTCGAGGGAGGGGCATCGGTTCGTACACGCATCACTGCGCATACCGTGTGCAAACAGAAAATAAACAGAAAGATGTGTAAAACATTCAAAAGATAAAAGAATTAGTTACCTTAAGCCGATACCCATCCCTGCGACTGAAAGGTGCAATAAATATGCCGTTTTGAGCGATGAGCGAACAGAAAAAGAGTAAAATCAACATAAAGAACAAGCGTGCTACGTTCGACTACGAGATCCTCGAAGAGTGGGTTGCCGGAGTGGTGCTGGTCGGCACGGAGATCAAGTCGATCCGCGCAGGCAAGGCTTCGATGGTCGATACCTACTGCTATTTCGACCGTGGCGAGTTGTGGATTCGCGGCGTGAATATCGCCGAGTATGCATGGGGAACGTGTAATAACCACACACCGCGTCGTGACCGCAAGCTGTTGCTTACGGCACGCGAACTTCAGAAGCTGGAGCGTGCCTCGCAGGATAAGGGGCTCACGATCGTGGGGCTCAGACTCTTCCTCAACGAGCGCGGCCTGGCGAAGATCGTCATCGGTCTGGCGCGTGGTCGCAAGGCCTACGATAAGCGCGAGTACCTCAAGGCCAACGACGCGAAGCGCGAGATGGACAAAGCAATGAAAAATTTCAGATCATAGATATGGCACTCATACTCTGCATTGAAACCGGTACGGATATATGTTCGGTGGGCATTGCCCGCGATGGCGAATTGATCTCCCTGCGCGAGAGCGACGAGGGACGTGATCATGCCCGCCAGGTGGCTCTCTTTGTCGATGAACTTTTGGAAGAGATGGGTCTTCAGCCCGACGAGCTGGATGCCGTGGCCGTTGGCAAAGGGCCGGGTTCTTATACGGGACTGCGCATCGGTGTTTCGTTTGCCAAGGGCTTGGCCTACGGCCTCGGAAAACCCCTGCTGGCCATTGGCTCGCTCGATGCCCTGACCGAGGTGGCTCGTGAGGATTACGAGGCGGGTATCCTCGATGTCGATGGCTGGGAGGAGGCGGTGCTCTGCCCAATGGTGGATGCTCGTCGTATGGAGGTCTATACGCAACGATTCGATAGCGCGGGTAACGCCCTGAGTGAGGTTTCGGCCGAGGTGATTGATGCCGAGAGCTTTGCCGCGGAGCGCGTATCGGATCGCCCGTTTGTCATCTTCGGCAACGGTGCGAAGAAGTGCGAGGAACTGTTGAGCGGTGCTCATTGGGTATCCGTAGCCCCTTCGGCGCGCGGTCTGGTGCGCTTGGCCGAGGAGGCCTTCCAAGCCGGCCGATTTGAGGATATTGCCTACTTCGAGCCTTTCTACCTGAAGGATTTTGTGGTGACAACCTCGAAAAAGAGACTTTTCTAAACCGTTCCGATGATGAAGATGCGAGGCGCAGGGTATCTCGTGGCGTTGT
>CAYOEE010000124.1:0-5166 GCA_964402935.1 uncultured Alistipes sp.
CAAGCAAAAAGCACGACGCACAACACGCGACGACCAAGAGCGGGGAGATGGGGAGGCGATTGAAGCGTTTTAGCCTTTCGTACCCTCCGCAGGGGGGACAAGAGTGAGTGGTTGTCAGTCACAAGCTCGCTTGATGACCTGACAACCGCTCATTCTTGCCTATTGCCTTCGGCAAGCGAAAGGCTGCACTGAATTATCGCATCAGTAGTAATTTTGAATTCAAAATTAAACCCTCCCCCTCTTTCTCGCAACTAAAAAACCACGAAAGATCGTGTCACACCACACAATATTTCGTTCTTTTTCGTATCTTTGTCCGAAACGATTCATTCACAAAAAGATAAGAACCATGAAGAAACTTTTGATTCTGGCGATGGCAGTCGCTGCCTGCGGGTGCAGTGGCAACAAGTCCGCCAACCCTCTCTTTAACGAGTTTGATGCTCCCTTTGGAATTGCCCCTTTCAGCGAGATCACGATTGAGGATTACCGCGAGGGCCTTTTGAAGGGTATGGAGGAGCAAAAGGCTGAGATCGCGGCCATTGTAACCAACCCCGAAGAGCCGACCTTTGAAAATACGATCGTAGCCCTCGACCAAAGTGGCAAGCTGTTGCGCAAGGTGCGCGGTGTATTCTCGCCCCTCTCGTCGAGCAACTCGACCGACGAGATGCGTGCCCTCGAGAAGGAGCTTTCGCCCCTCTTTTCGGCACACAGCGACGACATCAACCTCAACGCCGAGCTTTTCGCCCGCGTCAAAGCGGTCTATGAGCAGCGCGATGCGCTCACGCTGACCCCTGAGGAGCAGAAGGTGCTGGAGAACCAGTACAAGCGCTTCGTGAACAGCGGTGCCGAGCTGGGTGCCGAGGAGCAGGCGCGTCTCCGTGAGCTGAATACGCAACTCTCGATGTTGCAACTCAACTTCTCGCAAAACCTGCTGCACGAGACGAACAACACGTTTGTAGTCGTGGAGTCGAAGGAGGAGCTGGCCGGTCTTCCGGAGGAGAACATCGCCGCCGCGGCCAAAATGGCCGAGGAGCAGGGTCAAAAAGGCAAGTGGATGTTCAATATGCAGCGTCCGAGTTGCAACCCCGTGCTGCAATACTGCTCGAACCGTGCCCTGCGCGAGAAGGTCTATAACGCCTACTACAACCGTGGCAACGTCGGCAACGAGTACGACAACAAGGCAATCTCGGCCGAGATCGTGAAGCTGCGCCTGGAGAAGGCCAAGCTGATGGGCTATGAGAACTACGCCCGGATGGCGCTCGAGGAGCGCATGGCCAAGACCCCTGAGGCGGTTTATGACCTGCTGAATCAGGTGTGGACGCCCGCCGTGAAGAAGGCCGAGGAGGAGCTTAGCGACATCCGCGCCGAGATCAAGAAGGAGGGACATTCGTTCGAGCCGGCCGGTTGGGACTATATGTACTACCTCGACAAGGCCAAGCGTGCGAAGTATGCCGTCGATGAGCAGGAGATTCGCTCCTACCTCGAAATCGGCAACGTGATGCAGGGTATCTTCCATGTGGCCGGCCAGCTCTATGGCCTGACTTTCAAGGAGATCACCGCCGAAGTGCCCTCCTACGAGCCGACGGCCAAGGCCTACGAGGTGATCGACCGCGACGGTACGACGCTGGCTGTATTTTATAGCGACAACTTCCCCCGCGCCTCGAAGCGTGCCGGTGCTTGGTGCACCTCGTTCCGTGGCCAGAGCTACGAGGGGGAGGAGCGCGTGATTCCGATCGTCATCAACTGCTGCAACATGACCGCCCCGACGGGTGATGGTCCGGCCTTGCAGAGCATCGATAACGTAGAGACCCTCTTCCACGAGTTCGGCCACGCCCTGCACAGCTTTATGCGCGACGTGCGCTACAACAGTGCCGCAGGTGTTGAGCGCGACTTTGTGGAGCTTCCCTCGCAGATCAACGAGCATTGGGCCTTCGAGCCGGAGGTGTTGAAGGTCTATGCCAAGCACTATGAGACGGGCGAGGTGATTCCGATGGAGCTGGTCGAGAAGATCGTCGAAAGCTCGAAGTATGGCCAGGGCTTCGCTACGGTGGAGTATGTGGCCGCTTCGCTCAGCGATATGGACCTGCACGTCCTGACGGAGGTTCCCGAGGATCTGAACGTGATGGATTTCGAGGCCAAGCAGCTCGCTGCACGCGGCATCCCCTCGCAGATTCTGCCCCGCTACCGCATGACCAACTTCAGCCACACGATGGGTGGCGGTTACACGGCCGGCTATTATAGCTATATGTGGGCCGAGGTTTTGGATGCCGATGCCTTCGATGCTTTTGCCGAGACGGGCGACATCTACAACCAGGAGGTGGCCAAGAAGTTCCGCGACCATGTCCTCACGCCGGGCGGTATCGACGACGGCATGGTAATGTACAAGAACTTCCGCGGCCGCGAGCCGAAGATTGACGCCCTGCTGCGCAACAGAGGCCTTTAGACGATTGTTATGCAAGGTGCTTGGCTCATCCAGGCACCTTTTTTACCCTTTTGTAGCGATGATCTATTTCGATTCCGATTACATGGCCGGTGCGCACCCCGAGGTGCTGAAACGGCTTGTTGAGACCAACGAGGAGCAGACCGTGGGTTACGGCTGCGATGACTATACGAAGCGCGCCGTGGAGCTGATCCGCGAGGCGTGCGGACTGCCCGATGCGCGTGTACAACTTCTGGTGGGTGGTACGCAGACCAATGCCACGCTGATTGATGCCCTTTTGGCGCGTCACGAGGGGGTCTTGGCTGCTGAGACGGGCCATATTGCCGTCCACGAGGCGGGGGCTGTCGAGGCCTCGGGTCATAAGGTGCTGACCCTCCCGTCGCACGACGGCAAGGTGCTCTCCGAGGAGGTGGCGCACTACATCGAGGAGTTCTACCGCGATGAGACCTACGAGCACATGGTTGCCCCGGGAATGCTCTACATCTCGCAGCCGACCGAGTACGGCACGATCTACTCGAAGGCCGAGCTGGAGGCTTTGGCGGCGGTTTGTCGTCGAGCCGAGATTCCGCTCTACATCGACGGTGCACGCCTCGGCTACGCCCTGGCAGCCGAGGGAAATGATCTTTCGCTCAAGGAGTTGGCGCAGCTGTCCGATGTGTTTTATATTGGCGGCACGAAAGTCGGCGCGTTGTTTGGCGAAGCGGTCGTGGTGCGCGATCCTCAACGCCTGCCCCACCTTTTTCCACTCGTTAAGCAACACGGTGCGCTCCTGGCCAAGGGGCGCCTGCTGGGTGTGCAGTTTGAGGCTCTCTTTACCGACGGACTCTACGAAAAGATCGGTCGAAAGGCTGTTTTGCAGGCACTCCGCATCCGCGAGGCATTCCGTGCCAAGGGGTACGAGGTGGTTGTTCCCTCGCCCACGAATCAGCAGTTTTTCCGCCTCCCGAACGAGGTCATCGACCGCCTGAAGCAGGAGGTAAGCTTTGAGCTTTGGGGCCCGCGCGGTGCCACCGAAACGGTCGTTCGCTTCGTAACGGGCTGGTCCACGACCGACGAGGATGTGGATCGGCTGATCGCGATGCTCTAACAAATAAGCGCCAACCCGTGAGGATTGGCGCTTATTTATTTACCGTAGCTCGGTCTTAAGCCCAAAGCATCGGCTTCACGATACCGAACATCAACCAAGCCACGAGGAACGTAGCGACGATGTTGAAGGTCTGCGCCGTGAGGAATGCGTAGAGCACGTTGCGGTTCTCCTTCGAAATGATATCCTTGAGGCGGGTATCAAGACCGATGCAGACGAACGACAGCGAGAAGAAGAGCGTCGAGAGGGTCTTTGCCAGCGACGTCTCGATTACCTTACCCTTTGCGTTAAGCGTCAGGAGGTCAGCCTCCTTAAGCATCGAGAATACGAGCGAAGCCACGACGAACATCAGGACGAACTTCGGGAACTTCTCCCAAACCACCTTCAGCGAGGGACGCTGCGCCTTACCATCCTCGCGCTTGGTCGAGAGGTAGAGGGCGATGAAGAAGGCAACCACACCGATCAGTACGTTCTGCGTAGCCTTTACGACGATAGCCGTGCTGTTGGCCAGCTCACCGGCCATCTCCGACGATGCGGCCACACCACTCGTGGTGTCCACCGTACCACCGATCCAGGCACCTGCGATCTCCTGCTGAATAGCGGGATTATCGGTCAAGAGGGGGATGATCATATTGGCCAGCCAGGGCATCAGGTAGATCATCGGCACAGCGATAATCAGCACAACCGACACGATGTACGAAAGGCTCTTCTTATCGGCACCGGCGACACCGGCCGTAGCGATGGCGGCCGAAGCACCGCAGATCGTCAGACCGCTCGACATGGTCATCGCCGTAGCACGCTCCACCTTGAAGATGCGACGAGCGATGTTGTAGGCAAAGAGCCAAACCACCGTCACGATGATGCAGGCCTGAATCAGACCGGCAGCACCCGACTTCATCACGTCACCGATCATGATCGTAGCACCGAGGCAGACTACACCGATCTTGATGTAGAACTCACCCTGAATAGCGGGCTTCATCCAATCGGGCACATGGAGTGCGTTGCGAATCAAAAGACCGAAGATCACCGAGAAGAATACCGGCTCGAGACCCAGCTCGGTCTTGATGTACTTGTTCGAGCCGATCCACATGGCCAGGGCAGCAATGGCGAATACGACGATGAACGAGAGCAACATACCCTTCATCGGGCGGCTCAGGAGCTTGTTACCTGCAAAGAGGGTCACGAGCGCGATGACAAAGAGCATGGCAATCTTGCCCCAGGCATCCGCCTCCAGCATGTTCGACGGAATCGAGATCGTGGGCAGATACTGACCACAAGCGCAGAGAATCAGCAGCGGAATCGAAAGCATTACCACTACCCAATCCTCCACGAGGAGTTTGTTCCAAAAGTTTTTCATGACTTATCTGTTTTTTTAGTTTTATGCGTGATTAGAACGATACCGTGGCCTGAACCATACCGACGTTGCGATGCCCCATACCCTCCATGCGGTCCTCGTGTACATAGTTGGCCTGCAGGCGGATGAACTTGTAGGGCTTCCAGGCTACACCGAGCGTGTAGTTGGCCTGCTCGGTCTCGGAACGGAACTCCGTATCCTCGGTGAAGGTATCGTAGCGGGCGGCTACCATCCACTTGTCGTTGAACTTCCAGCCGGCCAGGGCATACCAACCCTCCTGGTCGATATCCT
>CAYOEE010000125.1:0-5153 GCA_964402935.1 uncultured Alistipes sp.
GCTGTTCAACAACAACTTGTTGGACAGCCCCTTCTCGTTTCTTGGCGGGCGGAATTACAAGGCACCGATCTCGTAGAGAGCGTTGTTTACCTTGCGCGTAGCGTCGGCCGAAGCAGCGAACTTCTCCTGCTCCTCCTTCGTTAGGGCAACCTTCACGATCTTCTCCACACCCTTCTTGCCCAGTACAACGGGAACACCGATGCAGATATCCTCCTGACCATACTCACCCTCGAGGTAAACCGAGCAGGGAACTACGGCCTTCGTGTCGTTGATGATGGCATCAACAACCGATGCTCCGGCAGCACCCGGGGCATACCAAGCCGACGTGCCGAGCAGCTTCGTGAGCGTAGCACCACCGACCATCGTAGCGGCCGAAACCTCCTCCAGCTTCTTCTTCGAGAGGAACTGCGTAGCGGGAACACCCTTGATCGAGGCCTTCGACAGCAGCGGCAGCATCGTCGTGTCGCCGTGACCACCGATAACCATACCGTCGATATCCTGGATACCTACGCCCGAAGCCTTCGAGAGGTAGCAGCGGAAGCGCGACGAGTCGAGCGCACCACCCATACCGATCACGCGACGCTTCGGAAGACCGGTCGATTTCAGCGTGAGGTAGGTCATCGTGTCCATCGGGTTCGAGATGATCACATAGATAGCCTTGGGCGACCACTTCGATGCGTTGGCAACCACGCTCTTGACGATGTTGGCGTTGATGCCGATCAGCTCCTCGCGCGTCATACCCGGCTTGCGGGGAATACCCGACGTGATGACGATCACATCCGAGTTGGCCGTGGGCTTGTAACCCTCAGCGTCGGTAGCCGTTACACCTACGAGCTTGGTTTTGTAACCGCACGTGGCGGCAGCCTGGAACATATCGAGCATCTTGCCCTCCGACAGACCCTCCTTGATATCGACCAAAACCACCTCGCTGGCAATACCGCGAGCGGCCAATACATTGGCGCAAGTTGCACCTACGGCACCTGCACCTACAACCGTTACTTTTGACATAGTTTGATGTTTGCGTTTTATTGTTAATTAAACTTATCTAGCTTGTTTAGGGTTAGAGCATAGTCAAAAGAGGGTAGCGTAAATTGCTTTACTCTATCCTCTTTGCTTTTTGCTCTTTCCTCTTCGGAATTAGCCGATCAGCTCCTCGTACTGCTCGGGCGTCAGGAGCGAATCCCACTCCGAAGCGTCCGAAACCTTGATCTTGATGAGCCAACCCTCACCGTAGGCATCCTTGTTTACCAGCGAAGGATCAGCATCTACGGCCTCGTTGAACTCGAGCACCTCACCGCTCACGGGGGTAAAGGCGTCGCTTACGGTCTTCACGGCCTCGATCGAACCGAAAACATCACCGGCGGCGAGCGTCTCACCTACGGTCGGAACATCGACAAATACGATGTCACCCAGCTGGCTCTGTGCGAAGTCCGTAATACCGATCGTGGCTACATCGCCCTCGATTACGCACCACTCGTGGTCGTTCGAATACTTCAGATTTGCAGGAACGTTGCTCATAATCTCTCTGTTTTTTTTGAATGTGTCTCTTTTGCCTACAAAGATAGGTTGTTATTTTTATAACAAAAAATTATCGCGGCTCAAAATTGCGGTTTTAGCCCTTTTTTTCGCTTTTTATCACAAATTCGATCTCCTTGAAATGGTAGCTGCGCGTGTTACCCTCTTCGTGGCGCAGGCAAAGCGCTCCATCCGACTCGATTCCTTCGATCGTGGCCGTCAGCTCCGCGCCATCCGGCAGGCGGAAGAGTTGCCGTTCGCCGAGGCGGTAGATCAGGCGGTGGTAGTCGCTCAGGATGGTTGCCCCCTCGCCCTGCTCAATCTGCGCGTAGCGAGCCATGAAGCAGCCGTAAAAATGGTGCAACACCTCCTGCCTTTCAAACGCGATGCCACGTTCGAGTTGCATCGAGGTGGGGTTGGGGAGCAACTTATCGAACTCGGTTTGATTCACATTAAGCCCGATGCCGATCACCGTGCGACGGAGATTTGCCCCCGCGTAGAAGTGCTCGATGAGAATCCCCACCAATTTGCGATCCTCGACATAAATGTCGTTCGTCCATTTGATGCGCGCTTCGATGCCGAAGTAAGCGAGGCTTTCGCACAAAGCCACGGCCGTGGCTGCCGAGAGCAGAAACTGCTCCTTTGCAGCCAGAAAACGAGGCTCGACGATAAGCGTGAAGGTGAGGTTCAATCCGCTCGTGCTGAGCCAAGTATGGCCTCGCTGCCCACGCCCCGAAGTCTGCCGCTCGGCCCACAGTAGATCCCCGTGCGAGAACTGCTCCTCGCGTGCGAGATCATTGGTCGAACTAACGATATCAAAGCGGTAGATCATTTAGTTGAAAGTTGAAAGTTGAAAATTGAAAGTTTTTTTGTTGCAATTATACCCCTTTGTTTATATTTGCCTTCTTGGTCTTGATGATGGCTGTTAGCATAAATATCAGTTCATTGACCTCTTTGTAGAGCTCATCGAACACCGGTCGTTCGATGAGCTCGCTCCCAATAAGGAGTTCTAACCAGTAAGCTGTCTCGTCGGCCTCTTTGAGCGCTATGGATAGTTTGCTGATGAAATCAAGGTTGCTTTGTGCATTCTTGCTTTCGCGGATATTGGCGCCAATGCTTGTCCCTGCGCGCAGTAGTTGCTTGGAGAGGGTATATTCTCGCTTTTCGTTGCGTAGCGTTTGTGCAAACCGAATAATTCGAATGGCAAAGGTTTTGCTTTTTTCGGCTACTGTAGAAGAATGCAGCGTGGGCTCCATAGATCTCTTATTTTTCCCTCACAACTCTCAACTCTCAACTTTTAACTCTCAACTCTCAACTTTTAACTTATGTTGAACTCACGGAGCGTGTCGTTGAGGCTTGTTTTCTTGTCGGTCGATTCCTTGCGGCGGCCGATGATCAAGGCACACGACACGCTGTACTCACCGGCGGGGAATTGCTTGCGATAGCTACCCGGAACGACCACCGAGCGAGCCGGAACATAACCCTTGTAGGTGATCGGCTCCTCACCCGTGACGTCGATGATGTGGGTCGAGCCGGTGATCACCGTGTTCGAACCCAGCACCGCCTCGCGGCAGACATGAGCACCCTCGACGACAATCGAGCGCGAACCGATGAAGCAGTTGTCCTCGATAATCACGGGAGCAGCCTGCACCGGCTCCAGCACACCGCCGATACCCACGCCACCCGAGAGGTGAACGTGCTTGCCGATCTGGGCGCACGAACCGACCGTAGCCCACGTATCGACCATCGTGCCCGTATCGACATAGGCGCCGATATTGACATACGACGGCATCAGAATAGCCCCCGGGGCGATGTATGCGCCATAACGAGCTACGGCCGAGGGTACTACGCGCACGCCCAACTTGTCGTAGTCGTGCTTTAGTTCCATCTTGTCGAACCACTCGATCTCGCCTCCCTGCATCTTGCGCATGGGCTGAATCGGGAAGTAGAGGATAATCGCCTTCTTGACCCACTCGTTTACCTGCCAAAGGCTCTTTTCGAGGTCAATCGGCTCGGCCGTGCGCAGCTCGCCGGCATCGACCATGCGTACCACCTCGCGGATGGCCGCTTCGGTCGTCGGATCCTTCAATAGCGTGCGATCCTCCCACGCCGCCTCGATCAATTGTTGCAATTGTGTCATATTCGGATGTTGTTTTTTGTTTTCTTGCGATCAAAGGTAACTATTTTTTTTTAACTTTGCACCCGGTAATAAGGAAAACGATGAAAGTATATAAATTCGGTGGTGCCTCGGTCAAGAATGCCGACGGCGTGCGGAATCTCCGCCAGATTATCGACGAGGAGCAGCAACTCTTCATCATTGTTTCGGCCATGGGCAAGACAACCAATGCCCTGGAGCGTGTCTTTGCCGCCGCGCAGAAACACGATCCCGCGGCTGCTCAGGCCGAGATTGATCTGATCCGCGAGAACCATGCCGCGATTATCTCGGATTTGTGGCACGGCCCGCACAAGCTCGATCGCGTGGAGGCGCTCTTTGCCGAGCTGGAGGCCTTCGTGGCGGCCAATAACTACACGGCCGAAGAGGCTGAGGCGTGGTATGACCGCATCGTGGCCTATGGCGAGCTGATCTCGACCACCATCATCTCGGAGTATTTGAACTACGCCGGCCTGAAAAACAGCTGGATTGATATGCGCCAAGCCATTCGTACCGAGCAGCGTCACAAGGATGCCGAGGTCGATCTCGAAGCCTCGACACCCCTCCTGAAGGCCGCCCTGAAGGAGGCCGGTGGCAAGATTTTCGTGGGGCAGGGCTTTATCGGCGGTGCTCCCGACGGTACGACGACCACGCTCGGCCGTGAAGGCTCGGACTACTCGGCCGCCGTTGTGGCCAACATCCTCGATGCCGAGTCGATGGCCGTGTGGAAGGATGTGGACGGTGTCCTGAATGCCGATCCCAAGATCTTCCCCGATGCCGTGCAGATTGCCGAGCTGAACTACCTCGATACCATCGAGTTGGCATACAGCGGTGCGCAGATCATCCACCCGCGCACGATCAAGCCCCTGCAAAACAAGAATATTCCGCTCTATGTGCGCCCCTTTGGCGATAAGCGCAAGCCCGGCACCGTGATCCGCGGTATGTCGGCTCAGGTCGATGTGCCGATCCTGATCCTGAAGAAAGACCAGGTTTTGCTCACCATCCGCTCGCGCGACTTCTCGTTCGTCCTCGAGGAGAAGTTTGCCAAAATTTTTGCCCTCTTGGAGAAGTACCGCGTCAAGGTCAATCTGATCCACAACTCGGCCGTAAACCTCAGCCTTTGCGTCGATCAGTCCTGGCACATCAGCGAGGCGGTGGCGGCCCTGCGCAAAGGAGGCTTCGATGTGATGAAGGCCGAGAACATGGAGCTTCTGACCATCCGCGGCTATACCAACGACCTTTGGCAAAAATATGCAAAAGGCCCGCGTGTGTTTATTAAGCAGTCGACGCAGGCGACGGTGAGAATTGTTCGCAAAAAAGCGTAGCTTTTCCATTTTATGCGGAACCTTCCGCACTTCCCTCGCAAGCCCCGAATGGGACGTACGTCAAGTACTACCCATCCGGGGCTTACTTCACGAAGCACGAAATCTTCTCGCCTAAAAAGAAAAAGCGGTCGTGGAGCTAATGACCTGATCTCAAAAGCCGG
>CAYOEE010000126.1:0-5113 GCA_964402935.1 uncultured Alistipes sp.
GAGTCGAGCATCGCCGTGTGGGTACTCAGATAGCCGCTCCAGCACATACCGATGGCCGTGCAGACGGCAATGGCGTTGCCATCCATCCACCCCTCGGCCACGAAGTTCGGAACGACGCTCAACGCAGCACCCACCGCACCCAGGGCGGTGATGGGGAAGGCGATCAGGTGGGGATCCGTAAAGCCGAACAACCACTCAAAGAGCCACGAACATTGATTGGCCAGCCACGGCAGCAACTCCACACCCTCGTAGGCTGCCCCCGTATAGCCCGCCTCCGAAGGGCCGAACGTGAGGATCATGACAAAGGTGGAGATAATCAGCACACCCGGGATAATCGCAATGCCGACATCGACACCCGAACGTCCGCCATCCAGCAGTGAGTTCAATACGCGGATAAAGAGCGACTCCTGCTTCTCCTCCGCCTCACTCTTCTCGGTAACCGTCTCCTCGACCACCCCCTCCTCGGCATAATGCGGGTAGGCCTTCAGCACGAAGCGTTGCATCAAACGGGTCGAAACGACACATCCGAAGAAAGCCCCGACAAAGCCGATAAGCGGCTCGACGAAAAATCCCTGCCCCACCATGAAGACAATCACCAGCAGACCCATGCCGAAGGCCGTGCCGAAGTTCGTGAGCGAGATATATTGGTACTTCTTGAAGTAGGCGGCAAAGCGTTTATCCTGCGCCAGGGAGATGATGGCCGGATTGTCCGAGAGGAAGGTTACGACAGCACCCAGCGAGGCCACACCCGGCAGGTTGAAGAGCGGCTTCATCAGGGGACGCAGTAACTTCTCGATGAGCTTCACAACCCCGAACTCGACAAACAGACGACCCAATGCGCCCGTGATGACGCAGATGCCCATGAGGTAGAAGACCGTGTTGAGCAGCAGGTCGTGAGCCGTCTTCATGATCGTGTTGAGCATATTCGGAAGCCCCATGATCGAGCCGATGTAGCCGAATATGAGGCCGAGAATTACCAGGCAGGGAATCCCGTCGGGGAGGCGAAATTTGCGCTTTTGAGCCATGGGTTAGCGACGGTTTTTGGGGGTGAATTTCATCAGGTCGATGCGCCACGTCAGGCCGAGGTCGATCATCCCCAGCTTGGGACTCAATACCGCATCTTCGTGGCTGTTTGTGCCGATCGTGTGGCTGTAATTGGCGTGCAGACGCACGTTGCGTTTCTCTTTGATCGGGAAGATCTCGACACCGCCACCGAGGCGCGTCAGCTCCGTGTGGGGACGCACGCAGAGGTCGGCCACCGAGGAGGTGCGATTTACATCGTAGCTCGCCTTGGCAAACAGGTGTACATAGGGACAAAGCTCAACCACCAGGCGACCTGCCACCGTGCAGTTGCGGAAAAAGAAGGTGTGCTCGTCGGTGGCGCGATTCGTAAAGTCCAGCTCCAAAACCGCCGGTCCTGCCTCGAAGCGGTTACCCAGGGCGATGTAGTTGATGAAGTGCCCCTTCTGCCACTCGAGCATATTGACCGACCAAAGGGCGTTGTACCAGCCGTGCTTGCCGACCCACATCAGGTTATAGGCATACAGATCACCGTTTTGGCGAAAGGGACTTTGCGTGACCTGTGCCGTGAAAGAGTCTTTACCCCCGCGGAGCGTATGGGTTACGCTTGCACCGAACTGGTAACAGGCGATCGTACTGCAAAACTCCGAGTAGAAATAGACATCAATCGGGGCGGCATCGTATTCGTAGCCACCAATGGCCACCACCTGCTTACCGGCCGAGAGCGTCCATCGCTCGTTGGGGGCGTAGCTCAGCGTGAGCCAATCCGTGGCGTCGAAGAAACTTTGATCCTTGTTTGCTCGGTTCAGGCGTTGGCGATAGGAGTAGCTCAGTCCGTGCCCCAGCGAGCCGTCGATGCGCAGGTTGAAATACTTGCCTTTGAAGCCCGACTCATCGTCGAGTTTTTCGCCATCGAGCGTCTGGCGCACATAGTCGGCACGCACCTCCAACGAGAGTTTGAAAAGCTCATCCTGCGCCGTGACCGTGAGCGTAAAGAGCGAGCAGAGGAGGAGCGTGAAGAGTTTTTTCATGGTTTGGATAGGGTTCGTAGTTGTTTTCAGGGCGGTTACACCTGGACGATGCCCATGCGGATGGCATAGACGACCAGCGCGGCGGTGTTCTTGCAGCCGGTCTTTTCGAGGATGTTGGCACGGTGTTTATCCACGGTGCGTTTCGAGATGAAAAGCTCGTCGGCAATCTCCTGATTCGACAGACCGCGGCAGATGGCTACCAGAATCTCCTTCTCGCGCTCCGAGAGGGGGTCGTTCGAGTTGTTCTCTTCGAGTTGCATGTGGCGCGTGATCGACATCAAGAGCTGGGGTGAGAAGTAGCTCCCCTCCATCATCACCTCGTCGATCGCCTCGATCACCTCGTCGATGGCCGAGTCTTTGAGCAGAAAACCGCAAGCACCGGCCTTGACCATGCGCGTGTAGTAGCTCTCCTCACCGAACATCGAGAGGGTGATAATCTTCAGGTCGGGACGACGCTCCAGGGCACGCTCCGTAGTCTCGGCGCCATTCATGTCGGGCATCGAGAAGTCCATGAAGACCACATCGGCCTCCAGCCCCTGCAACATATCGAGGAACTCTTGCCCCGAGGCGGCTTCGGCCACCACGCGGTGCTCGGTGGCCTGTTCAATCAGTCCGCGCAGACCCATACGAAACAGGGCATGGTCATCGACCAAAGCAATGCGGTAGCTCATCTCTATTTTTGATTTTTACGGTTTCTGTGTTTTGCTTTGCGGCGGGGTGCGGCGATCTCTTGTTGCAGACGAATCGTGACCGAGGCCGACATACCTTGACCCACTGCGGAGCGAATCTCGCTCTCGCCTCCGAGCGAACCCACGCGCGAGGAGATGTTCGAAAGGCCCATGCCGCAGTCGATGGTCGTCAGGGGGTTGAAGCCGCGCCCGTCGTCCTTGTAATCGAGTTTCAGGCACGACCCCTCCAGCCTCAGGTCGAGGTCGATGTGTTGGCAGGCGGCGTGCTTGAGGGAGTTGTTGATCAATTCGCAAATCACGCGGTAGAGGATCACCTCCACATCCTTCTCGAAGCGCTCGTCGCGCAGGTTGGTGCGAAAGGCGATCCGAGGTTCGTGCATCGCGGCCGTGCGGTCGATGAAGTGCTGCACACCGCGTGCAAGGCCGAAGTCCTGCAAGACGTGGGGCGAGAGGTTGTTCGAAATCTCACGAATCGAACGAATTGCCTCGTCGATGACGTAGGTCGTGTTAGCCAGCAGCTCCGCCTCCGCCTCGTTGTGGAGGTTGCGCTGCAAGACCGAAAGCGACATCTTGGCCGACGAGAGGAGAGGCCCCAGGCCATCGTGCAGCTCCTTCGAGAAGTCGGAGCGGGCACGCTCCTCGGCGCGCAACGTAGCCGTAAGCATACGACGATTCCAGAGTTGTCGCTGGTAGTTCAGGCGGTCGATGTATTTGAAGAGTTTGTGGGTATACATGACGCCGATCGAAAGACAGATCGACACCACCACACCGATATCGGCCATGAAGAGGCGCGGCACCGGCTGACCGGCGAAGATCAGCATCTGGATGACGCGCTCGATCGATAGCCCTGCAAAACCGATGATGAAGAGAATCCAGATCGAGTTGTACTTCGTGGCACGCACCAGCTTCAGGGCATAGACCATGGCGATGATCTGTACCGTGATGGCGATCAGGAGCAAAATCTGGATAATCATCTTTTCGGCGTGTTTGGAATATACAAATATAGCGTTTTTTTGAAAATATCGAAAAATAAGTTCTATCTTTGTCTATAAATCTCTTGCGAAGGATGAAAGACGACAAACGCTTAAAGCGCAAGGTGCGCAACTCCTACATCGTCTCGATGATCAGCATGGCGCTGGTGCTGTTTTTGCTCGGTTCGGTGGGCTATCTGATGATGGCGGCCGAGCGGGTGGCCTCGTCGCTCAAAAACAGCATCGTGGTGATGGTCGAGCTGGAAAATGACCTCACCGAGGAGGAGCGTGGGGCGATCGAGGCGTTGCTTAAAGGCGATCCTTTGACCTCCGCGGTGCAATTTGTGAGCCGCGAGGAGAAGGCCTCCGACGAGGAGTTCCGCAAGGTCTTTGAGAGCAGTTTTGAGGAGGTGTTGGATGAAAATCCTCTGCTCGATTCGTTTGAGGTGACGCTGACGGCCGGTTCGGAGAATCGTGACGAGGTGGATCGTTTCTTGACCAATGTCGAGCAACTCGACGGGGTGGATCGCGCCACTTTCCCGGCACTCATGGCCGAGCAACTGCACCGCACGGTGGGTAAGATTCGCTTCGTGATGATCCTCTTTGGCGGAGCGCTGCTCCTCATTTCGCTCATTCTGTTGAACAATACGATCCGCCTGGCGATCTTTTCGAAGCGCTACCTGATCAATACGATGAAGCTGGTGGGTGCTACGAAGTGGTTCATCATGAAACCTTTCCTCGCAAGTGCCGTTTCGCAGGGACTTTTGTCGGGGCTTTTGGCTGCGGTGCTCTTCACGGCAGCCGTCTATGGCCTCACGGAGGCCGTGCCCGAGCTGACGACCCTGGCCGATTGGCAGCAGGTGGGCATCATGCTCGGGGTGCTGATGGGGGTCGGCATCCTCCTCTCGCTCCTCTTTACGGCGGTGGCAATCAACAAGTTTGTGAACATGAAGTCGAATAAAATATATCTCTATTGATTATGGATAAGCAAAACGATATGCAACCCGAAAATCCGCGTATGCCTCTTACGCGCAAGAACTATATCATCCTGGCCATCGGCTTTGCCGTGGTTCTGTTGGGCTTTGTGCTGATGGCCGGAGGCGGTAACCATACGGCCACCGAGTTCGATTACGACATCTTCTCGTTTCGTCGCATCACCCTCGCCCCGATCCTGGTTGTCGGCGGCTTTGTGATCGAGATCTACGGCATCTTGAAACGGTACTAAACAAGAGCGAAGAGGAAAGAGGAAAGAGCAAAGAGTTTTTAGATAGAAGATAAAAGAGAGAAAGAGAGAAAAAAAGAGAAAAAAAGAGAAAAAAAGAGAACGTCATGCTTCGCCTACAGCTCAGCATGACGTTCTTCGTTAATATCGTTAATCTCCTTAAAATCTTTAATCTCTTTC
>CAYOEE010000127.1:0-5090 GCA_964402935.1 uncultured Alistipes sp.
GAGTCGTAAAGAGCGTAAAAGAATGAAGCAAATAAATTTTAAACAGCTTCTAATTTGGTGCTGGAAATGGACGATAAACGATATCTGTTCGATTTAGGCAAAAATAACAGAGGCGAATGGGATAAGTATTGCTCCGACTACGAAGATGGCGTGATTGTGCTGTCGGTTTATGAATAATTTACTCCGGAGTTAGTGATACGACAGCATGAAAATTTCAGGCGCTCGATCTTTTGAGATCGGGCGCTTTTTGGTTGCGAAAGCGGGTGGGGTGGGTAACGTGAAGGTGGCCGATGTTTCACAACATGGGCCACCTTGGTTAGGTTAGTTAGGTTAATGAGTGTGGGAGATCCCCACTATTGTAGAGCAAAGGTAACTACTTTTTACGATTTTCCAAATCTTTTTGTAATAAATTTTCATTTTTGGGCACTTTTTCGGTAATAGATTTTAATTAAAATTTTTTAATTACTAATATTTGTTAAGATTTTAACTAACCATTTCCTGCTCCGTCGGTTCGTGCTCCTGCACCTTTTGGTCGCTCGTAACTTCAAGATGTGCATGACGATACGCTGCCGGCGTGATGTTGTAGGTGCGCTTAAAGAGCTTGATATAGTGCGACGTATTGGGGAAGGAGCACTCGTGACCGATCTCCGAGATCGACTTGTTGGTCGAAATCAACAGCAACCGCGAGTGAATCAGTCGTTGGTGCACATACCACTTGTGTGGCGGTGTGTTGAAGTGACGACGGAACTCCTTCTTGAACGAGGTGAGCGATCGGTTGGTCATCTCGGCCAGAGCCTCGATCGAGACGGGTTTGAAGAGGTGGTCGTAGATCACCTGCTCGAAATTCTCCTGCGCCGTATCCACCGATGCGAGTACCCGACTGCGGATGCAGCTGTCGCCCTGCGTGACGAGCAGGTAGATCAGCTCCGTCATCTTGATGTTGTCGGCCGTTTCGTCGTGATGGAGTCCGCGCTCGCGCAGACAGCTGTTGATGTTGAGGAAGAAGTTGCGCAAGACACTTCCCGCTTCGGCCACGATGTGTGAGCGGTTGCGACATCGCTCGCAGCTGTGCGTGTTGCTGATCGAAAGTCGATAGGTGACGCTCAGGTGCATCAATACCCGTTGCAACGCTTCGGGCGTGTAGTAAAAGAGAATCTGCTCAAAGGGCTGATCGTGCTCCGGTACAGACTCGATGTAGTGGCGTCCGATGCCCAAATAGAGTATCTCGCCGCGGTTAATCTGCCGACGACGGTCGCCGTCGTAGATGTATTGCCGTCCGCGAGTGATGTAGGCGATGGCGTAACGCGAAAGTTGGATGGTCTCGATCCCCGTGTGCGTCTTCTCGACGTATTTGACGATCGTAGGTTCTTCGGCCTCTTTGGCTGTTTCAAAGTGCTGCATACTTTTATTGTTAATGATGAGTTTTTCGGCTTTTACTTCACCAAAAATACAATAAAATATTGCAATTTTAAATTAAATATACTAATTCCGTCTGCTTTGGATGCAATCATGACTTTCTGGCAAACAGCGCCTTTTTTGGGGGATAAAATTGCGCGAAAAACGGCGCTAAAAATAGAGCGAAGCGAGGGCTGCAAGAACCAGCAACGGATAGAGTATCTGCGTGATGGCTCTTCGGATGCGGATAAAGAGCACGGGGAGCAACAAAGCCGAGGGAACGGCCAGGAGCGCCACGCGAGCCACCGAACCGTCCGGCATGAGCAGGGTGGCGATCGTAAGCAGCAACAGATACGAGGCGAAGAGCAACGTATGGCGCGAACGGGTGCTCAGCGTGTAGCTATTGACCACAAACAGGAAGACCGAGAGCAGGTTGAGCAGAATCAATGCGGCGCAGAAGATTTGCTCCGTGCGCGAGACCGAGATCATCCCGACGAGCCAATCGCCCTGCATAAAGCGGTGGTAAAGCTCCACAAAGGGGGCGATCAGCGAGCCTCCCAAGGCCCAATTCAGATAACCCAGTGTGAGGGACGGAATCACGAGGCCGCTCAGGGCGATGATTGTTTCGCGCGTGGCGCGACGGAACTGCACCAGGGCGATCGGCAAGGCCAGCAGCAGGGGTGCGCTCTTAGGCTCGACAATGATCAGGAGCGCCAAGTACATACCTCCGCGGAAGGTGGCGTCGAAACTGAATCCGTTGCGGAAACTGTAACAGAAATTTTTGACCGCGAGGGTCAGCAGGGTCGAGGCCACAAGCCCCGAGAACCACACTTCGCTCCGCACAAGCCCCATCAAGCAGAGCGTGTAGAGGGGCATGGCGACAAAGGTGTTGATGCCGTAGAGTTTGAAGCGGGCGGTCATGCGGCCGATGGTCATGGCCGAGAAGAGGATCAGCACCCCACCGAGGATGTGTGCCCAGGTCGGGTGTGCGAGGCGAAAAAGCTCCAGCGCAGCCCCCCAGGCGGGAATCGGCAGCTCCGCCTCGCTCATCGAGAGGCGCAGTGCAGGCACAACCGTCCCCTCTGCCGTGTGGCACAGGGCCAGCGTCAGCAGGAGTATCAGGCTCAAAAAGGCCGGAATGAGGGGCTGTCGTGCAAAGTTGATTCGCATGGAAAATGGGCTTCGGTGTGACAAAATTACGCAAATAATCGTAACTTTACAACGCGGAACGTAAAAAGCGTTCCCAAAACTACCATGCTCGAACTATGTAGTCAATACACGCTCCTTGAGGCGGGGTGTGACGAGGCGGGTCGCGGTTGCTTGGCCGGGCCGGTCTTTGCCGCTGCCGTCATCCTGCCCCCCGATTTTCACGATCCGTTGCTCAACGATTCGAAGCAGCTCACCGAGCGTCAACGCGACAAATTGCGCCCTATCATCGAGCGCGAGGCGGTCGCATGGGCCGTGGAGGCCGTATCGGCCGCGCGCATCGACGAGATCAACATCCTCAACGCTTCGATCGAGGGGATGAACCTTGCCGCCCATCGGCTCGACCCTGCGCCCCAATTCCTGGCCATCGACGGCAACCGCTTTCGGTCGATGTTCGGCTTGCCTTTTCAGTGCTTCGTGAAGGGTGACGGTCGTTTTGCCGACATTGCTGCCGCCTCGGTCTTGGCCAAGACCCACCGCGACGAGTATATGGCCCGCATCGCCGAGGAGTATCCGATGTATGGCTGGAAGAAGAACAAGGGCTATCCGACCCGCGACCACCGCTTGGCCATCCGCGAACACGGCCTTTCGCCCCATCACCGCCTGTCGTTCAACCATACGCTCGGGCAGTTGGAACTGTTTTAAAAGTTGAGAGTTAAAAGTTGAGAGTTAAAAGTTGAGAGTTGAAAGTTATCCTGAGTGAAACGAAGGATCTCTCTCCTCTCTTGCCTCTTGCCTCCAACAAAAAAGACCTCCGATTGCTCGGAGGCCTTTTCGTTTGCGAAGATTCGCACCCTGCTACTAATAGTAGCCGAGCGACTTCGACGCAGCGTAGTTGATCTTCAGTGCGTTTGCACGGCGAAGCTCCTGCTTTACGTCGGTTACGATACCCATCTTCGTCGTACCGTCGGCCTTCAGACATACCGTCATGGCGGCACGGTCGGCCTCGTTGAGCTGGTCGCGCTCAGCGGCTACGAAATCGAGGATATCTTTCGTGGTCTTGTACGAATCATTCAGCTGAATACGCGGTGCAGTACCGAACTTGGCCTGCATCGAGAGCGAGGGCTGACCGATGTGGATGTAGCTCACCAGAGACTTCTTCTCCAGCTTCTGTACCTCCGTTGCATCGGGAAGTTTGTAACGAACCAACAGCTCCTGGTCGCGCATGGTCGTGGTAACCATGAAGAAGAACAGGATCATGTAGATCACGTCAGGAAGCGACGCGGTCGAAATTGCGGGCACCTCTTTCTTGCCCTTTTTCTTCATTACTGCCATAACCTATTCTTACTTTTTAATGTTACGCGGCTCAGCCTCCGAAATCTTCAGAGGTACGGCCTTGGCTACTGCTGCACGCTGCTCCTCCGGCAGATCGGCGAACTTGGCACCGAACTTCTTCTCGGCAACCTGGTCGCGGATCTCGTTGAAAGCGCGCGTCAGCTCGTTCTGCACCTGAATATATGCCTGGTAGCCCGTGTCGCGCGTGGTCTGAAGCGAGATCACACCCTGGCTTACAGGGTAAACCCACTTCGAACCATCGGCCAGCTCGATCTCCGTATCCTCCTTCTCGGGAAGGTCCTCCGTGTCAAACGGATTGAGGACGAACTCCTGAGCCTTGTCCTTCAACTCACGGAGGTCGATGATCTGCTGATCGGTGGGCGTACCGGCCATGATAGCACCGTTACCCGAGATGAGCACCAGGAACAGATTGCGCTCCTTCACCTTGATATCCTCCTGCTGTTGATTCTCAGGGGGCATCGGGGGAAGCATACGCGCCAGACCCGTGTCGGTGTTCATGGTCGTTGCTACCAGGAAGAAGATCAGCAGCGAGAAGGCGATATCGGCCTGCGAACTACTGTTTACTTCTGGTACTTTTCTTTTATCAATCGGCATAGTTTACTCCTTTCTACTATTTGAAAGCAGCCCAGATCTCCGTTACCAGAGCTACCGCGATCGAAGCAGCGAAAGCAACGTAGGTTACCAGAATGCTCGTTTCGGTGATGACGGTCTCCGTGTGTCCGAAGTAACCGTTGTTCTGCAGGTCCACGATCTGTATCGTGTGGCCGGCCGCAATCAGGTAGGATACCACGATAACGGCAACGATCAGCAGGGCAGCCAACCAGGTACCCTTACCGCCCGTCGAGCTCTTCAGCATGCCGTAAAGGGCACCGAAGACAGCGCAAGCAACCGCACCGACCATGAGCACATAAGCCCAGATCAAGTTCAGGTTGATCGACGCCTCCGAGCCGCCTGCGGCGATTGCGTAACCCGTCAGGGCCAACGTAACCAGCATCAGAGTGCCAAGTACGATATTTAATACTTTCTTCATAATTTACAACTTAAAGAGTCGGTTGAATAAATTATTTCTTGTAAACCGTCAGGATATCCATCAGCGTGATCGAAGCGTCCTCCATAGCGTTCACGAGCGTGTCGATCTTAGCAATGATGTAGTTGTAGAAAATCTGCAGAATCACAGCGGCGATAAGACCCAT
>CAYOEE010000128.1:0-5076 GCA_964402935.1 uncultured Alistipes sp.
CTTGGGTTCGCAGGAGCACCTGAAGAATCCCTCGATTACGAACGTGAAGAACTACCACAAGACCTACTATGTGCCCAACAACATGGCCATCTGCCTTTCGGGTGATTTCGATCCCGAGGAGATGATTGCCGTGATTGACAAGTACTTCGGTCAGATGCAGCCGAACCCCGAACTGCCCGCGTTGCAGTTCGAGCCTGAACAGCCGATCACTTCGCCCATCGTGCGTGAGGTCTTTGGTCCTGAGGCCGAGAATGTGACCGTGGCTTGGCGCCTGGGTGGCTCGTCGAGCGAGGATGCCGACCTGGCCGCTGTGGCAGGGTCGATCCTCTCGAACCGCAAGGCGGGTCTGGTGGATCTGAACATCAACCAGCAGCAGAAGACGCTCGGTGTCTTTGCCGGTGAGAGCATGCAGCCCGACTACGGCATGATGATGATGCAGGGTCGCCCGAAGCAGGGTCAGTCGCTCGACGAGGTGCGTGACCTGATGCTGGCCGAGATGGAGAAATTGCGCAAGGGCGAGTGGGACGAGAGTCTGCTGGAGGCCTCGATCAACAACCTCAAGGCGCAGATGATGCAGATCATGGACTCGAACGAGGGTCGTGCCGATATGTTTGTCGATGCCTTTGTCAATGGCCAGGAGTGGGCCGATGTGGTGGGCACGGTCGATCGCCTCTCGAAGATCACGAAGGAACAGGTGGTAGCCTGGGCCAACGAGAAGCTCGGCGCGGAGAACTACGCCATTGTCTATAAGCGTCAAGGCATTGATCCCAACGAGCAGAAGATCTCGAAGCCGGCCATTACGCCGATCGTGACGAACCGCGACAAGCAGAGCGCATTACTCACGGAGATTCAGAACGCCGAGGTGAAGCCCATCGAGCCGAAGTTCTTCGATCCGAAGAGCGATGTGGAGCGTTTTACGACCGCGAATGGCCTGGAGGTGATTTACAAGCAGAACACGACGACCGATCTGTTCCGCCTGACCTACCTCTACGACACGAATGCCGAGGCTAATCCTTCGCTCAACCTTGCCTTCCAATACCTCGACTACCTCGGAACGGCGAATCGCACGGCCGAGGAGATGGCCATCGAGCTTTATAACATTGCCGGTTCGTTCCGTCTGTCGGCAGTAGGTAGCCGTAGCCAGGCAACGCTGTCGGGTCTTTCGGAGCACATGGCGAAGGTAATGGAGCTTTACGAGGAGCAGGTTGCCTCGCCCGTGGAGAATGAGGCTGTTTTGCAGAATGTGAAGATGATGACCCTCAAACAGCGCGCCAATGCAAAGCACAACCAGTCATCGAACTTCTCGGCACTGCGTCGCTACATCAACTACGGTGCTGACTATATCCGCAAGACCACGCTGACGAACAAGCAGTTGATGGCTCTCGAGTCGAAAGCGTTGATCGAGAACGTGCAGCAGTGGGCAGCTGCTGATCATCGTGTTCTCTACTACGGCCCGCTGTCAAAGACGGAGCTGAAAGCCGCGTTGGAGCAGTACCACAAGGTGGCCGCTGAGCGCGAGGAGCTGACACTGGAGGTTGCCGTGCCGCAGCAGACCCCGAAGAGCGAGGTGGTTTTGGCGCAGTACGATGCCAAGCAGATCTACTACTACCAATTCTCGAATCGTGGCGAGCTGTATGATGCGCAGTTCTATCCCGCGCACAACCTCTACAACGAGTATTTCGGTGGCGGTATGAATGCTATTGTCTTCCAGGAGATGCGCGAGGCACGCGGTCTGGCCTACTCGGCTCAGGCTTATATGCCGATGCCTTCGTACAAGAACTTCCCCTACACCTACACGGCTTTCATCGCTACGCAGAACGATAAGATGCAGCAGGCTATCGAGGCATTCGATGAGATTATCAATGAGATGCCCGAGTCGGAGGCCGCCTTTGAGGTAGCCAAGAAGGCCCTGATGGAGCGTATTCGCACACAGCGCATTGTGAAAGAGCAGCAGTTGTGGACGGCTATCTTCATGGAGGATTTGGGTGCAACGGCCAATCCCGACCAGGCCCTCTTCGACGAAGTACCTACGATGACCCTTGCCGACGTGAAGGCAACGCAGGAGAAGTGGGTGAAGGATCGCACCTACATCTATGGTATTCTGGGCGATATCAAGGATCTGGATATGAACTTCCTGAAGACCCTCGGCCCTGTCCGCACCGTTTCGCAGGAGGAGATTTTCGGCTATTAAATCAGAAGTTGTTTAATGGGTTTTAAGGGCCTATGAGACCTATACGACCTATGAGCGGCAATCAAAATCATAGGCCTCATAGGTCCCATAGGTCTTATTGGCCGTTTTTGACGTACAAGGTAACCCCATAAACTTCTAACGAAAAGAGGCTGCTCAACAAACTAGTTGAACAGCCTCTCTATGTTGCATGTTGAATTAAAATTGATTGTTACTCAATCAATTTATTGGTCTCCGTGTCGGGGAAAATGATCCACGGCTTGAAGAGCTTGGCATCTTCAAAATCCATCAGGGCATAGGAGGCGATGATAATCACATCACCCACCTGCACCTTGCGGGCGGCGGCGCCATTGAGGCAGATGCAACCGCTGTCGGCAGCCCCTTTGATGACGTAGGTTTCGAAACGCTCACCGTTGTTGATGTCCAGGATCTGGACCTTCTCGCCCTCGATGATGTTGGCGGCCTGCATCAGCTTCTCGTCGATCGTGATGCTGCCCACATAGTTCAGATTCGCCTGCGTGACACTGACGCGGTGAATCTTCGATTTGATGACTTCAATCTGGAATTTCATATTATCGAATACGAATATTATCAATCAAACGGATCTCGCCAGCCTGCACCGCGATGCAACCCTGAACATGCTCCGCATCGCTCCACTGCTCGACCTCCTGCATCGAACGCGCATCGACCGATTGGTAGTAGATGCAGTGCAAAAGTTCGGTACGGTTAATCTCGCCCTCGACCCACGCTTTCAGCTCCGCGGGGGTCATCGTCTGCGACTTTTCGACCGCCGCCTTGAGCGTGCGGTAGATCGCAGGGGCCATGGCGCGATGCTCGGGGGTTAAAAGCTCGTTGCGCGACGAAAGCGCCAAGCCGTCCTCGGCACGGATAATCGGGCACTCGACGATCTCGACCGTAAGGCCCAGCTGCTCGACCATCGCTTTGATGACGGCAATCTGCTGGAAATCCTTCTCGCCGAAGTAGGCGCGCGCGGGCTGCACCATGTCGAACAGACGGCTTACGACCTGCGCCACGCCATTGAAGTGGCCCGGACGTGTAGCACCCTCCATCACCTTATCCACCGCACCGAAATCGAATTGGCGCGTGTCGGGTTCGGGGTAGATCTCCTCGACCGAGGGCATCAGCACCAGGTCGGCGCCGGCAGCCTCCAAGAGGGCGGCATCGGCCTCCGGCGTGCGGGGGTAGCGCTTCAGGTCGCCCTTGTCGTTGAACTGCGTGGGGTTCACAAAGATACTCACCACCACCGTTTCGTTCTCCTGTCGGGCACGCTCCACGAGTGAGCGGTGACCGGCATGCAGCGCACCCATCGTCGGCACGAAACCGACACCCGCAGGATTAACCTCGGCGAGTGCCTCACGCAATGCTTTGACCGTAGTTACTACTTTCATATTTTTACAGGTAGTTGTATTCCATCGCAAAAGTAGAAACAATTATCGAGAATCAGAAATGAATAACCATGAATTTTGATTGCTTTGTATTATCTTTGTGGCAAGAAATTTACTGTTATTTACCATGAAAAACATCTTTCGTATGGCATCCGTGCCTGTTTTGACGCTGGCCATGTCGGCCTGCACCCCCTCTACGGAGGCCGAAAAGCCCTGGATTGTCGATCGTTTCGACGATATCAAGGTGATTCGCTACGAGGTTCCCGCCTTCGAGAACCTTCCCCTGGAGCAGAAGGAGTTGATCTACTACCTGGCCGAGGCAGCCAAGTGTGGTCGTGATATTCTCTTTGACCAGAATTGTGAAATCAACCTCCCCGTACGTCGCACGCTGGAGACGGTTTACCTCAATTACACGGGTGACCGCACGACCGAGGAGTGGAAAGCCTTGGAGAAGTACCTCAAGAAGGTGTGGTTCGCCAACGGTATTCACCACCACTACTCGAACGATAAGTTCAAGCCGGAGTTCTCTCAGGAGTACCTGCTGTCGGTGATCGAGCAGGTGGGTGACGAGAAGTTCGGTGAGCTGAACGAGTTGCGTGAGGCGGTGTGCCGTGCCATTTTTGATGCATCGCTCTACCCGACGAAGCTCAACCAAAAGGCGGGCGATGATCTGCTGCTGACCTCCTCGTCGAACTACTACAGCGGCGTAACGCAGGCCGAGGCCGAGGCCTTCTATGCCAAAATGGCCGCTGCCGACAAGGGCAATCCGCAGCCCGTGTCGTATGGTCTGAACTCGCAACTCACGAAGAACGATCGAGGTCAGCTTGTGGAGCGCGTATGGTTTGCCGAGGGTATGTATGGCGAGGCCATCAAGCAGATCGTCTATTGGCTCGAGAAGGCCGAGGCGGTAGCCGTTGAGCCGCAGAAGCAGACGATCCGCCACCTGATCGACTACTACAAGACGGGTGATCTGAAGCTCTTCGACGCTTACAATATCTCGTGGGTGGCCGATACGGAGTCGAATGTCGATTTCGTGAACGGTTTTATCGAGGATTATGGCGATGCGCTGGGTCGCAAGGCTTCGTGGGAGGCAAACGTAAACTTCAAGGATACGGAGGCCTGCCACCGCACGGAGGTTATCTCTACGAATGCCCAGTGGTTCGAGGATCATTCGCCCATCAACCCCGACTATCGCAAGCCGGAGGTGAAGGGTGTTTCGGCCAAGGTGATTACGGTGGCCATGCTGGGCGGTGACTGCTTCCCCGCCACGCCGATCGGTATTAACCTGCCGAATGCCGACTGGATTCGTCGTGATTACGGCTCGAAGTCCGTGACGATCGACAACATCACCTACGCCTACGACAAGGCTGCGCAGGGCAACGGCTTCACGGAGGAGTTCGTACTGCGCGAGGAGGACCGTCAGCGCATGAAGGAGTACGGCAAGTTGGCCGACGACCTGCATACCGACCTGCACGAGTGCCT
>CAYOEE010000129.1:0-5057 GCA_964402935.1 uncultured Alistipes sp.
AGGCAGGCGCTCCGACAACCGCTTCGGCCAAAGATAAGATCTTCGAGGGCGACAAAAAGTAGAAAAGCAAAATTTAGAATTATACGGTGGCCTCAGTAGCCATAGTGGCCCCGCGGCCCCAGTCCCAAAACTGCTGACCGCTGACTGCCGACTGCTGCCAGCAAAAAAAAGGTGAGCCAAAAGCTCACCTTTTTGCATAGAGTCCGGATTTACTCTCCCTTGGCAGCCTCCAGCTCGGCATGGAAGGCTGCAAGCTCCTCAAACGAGTTGTTGAAGTAGTTGCGCAACATGGCGTTCAGCACGCGCTGTGCATAGCTTCTCTTTTCGATGAGGGGGAAATAGGTAAAGTTGCGTCCTGTGGGTTTGCGATCGACAAACTCCTTTTCCTCCAGGATCTTCATAAAGGTAGCCACCGTCGTGTAGGCGGGTTTCGGCTCCTCCATCTTGGCGATGATCTCGCTGACATTGCCTTCACCGAGGGCCCACAGTATCTGCATGATCTGTTCCTCACCTCGGGTCAGGTCCGGGTTTTTACGCTTTTGCATGATATGTTTGATGATGGTTACAGCAAAGATAAAAATTTCCTGTCAAAATTGCAAATTAAAACAACTTTTCCTCCCTATTTGATGATAAATCGAGGGTTTTGCGTTACAAAAACAACAAATGAAGTTGTTTGACAAGGTGATGTCGGTGTTAAGTTCCTCTTGCTTGCAACCTTTACAAAGAAAGGGGCTGCTCAACAAAAACTTGTCGGACAGCCCCTCTTATTTCTTGCGTCGTTTTTCAAAGCCCCTTTCGAAGGGCGCTACGGGTGGTTATTGGGTGCGCGCTCGGCCAGAGCCGTATGGATGTGGAGAACCCGCGCGGGAGGGGAATCTGTATGATCGGGTCGCGCTCGGATAGCTCGGAGAGGCTTTCTCGATTTTGAATGTCACCGGTAGCGTATAACGCACGCTCACGGGCTCTCCGTTCAAAATCCCCGGACTCCAGCGAGGCGATTTGTCGATGGTGCGCATGACGGTTGCATCGAAGATGGGATGAAAGCTCTCCACAAGCTCTAAATCTCTTACCTGGCCGGTTTTGTCCACCACAAACGAAATGACCACCTTCCCTTTAAGTCCGTCCTCGACCATAATTTCAGGATAATTCATGTGTTGCATCACCCACCGACGAAAGCGATTAAGATCGCCATTCTTAAACGAGGGATGAACATCCAACAGATCGAGGCTGTCTGTTGGCCGAGTCGGCTCTTGGGCTACTGTCGGTAGCGCAACGGAGAGCATCAGCATCAGGGTTAGAAATCGTTTCATGGCGTGTGGGGTCGGATTGTTAGAAAGCTTTTTCGCGGTTCTCTTCGTTGTCCTTCTCGGAGCGGGCTACCTCGTCGCCCTCCCAATCGAACCAAGGGAACGTGCGCCGTTCACCGAGCGAGAAGCGCAGGTAGGTAATCGGAAGCCCCATTTCGAGGAAACGGCTCTCGTAGGCCGTCTTGACCGAGAGCACCTCATCGGCAAAGCCCGAGCCGTAGATGTCGTCGTTCGAAACCTCGCATTTCAGACCGTAGTGATCAATAACGGCTTTTGTGTAGGCGTAGAGGTGCTGCGAGTCGGTCTTGAGGTTGATCGCTCCCTCCTTTTTCAGCAGACGGGTATAGCGCTCCAGGAAGAGGGGCGAGGTGAGGCGCTTGCGGGCGCGGTTGGTCTTGAGCTGCGGATCGGGGAAGGTGATCCAAATCTCGTCCACCTCGCCCTCCGCAAAGAGACTCTCGATAAACTCGATGCGCGTGCGCAGGAAACCGACGTTCTGCATCCCGCGCTGCGTGGCGCTCTTCGCGCCGCGCCACATACGCGCACCCTTGATGTCGATGCCGATGTAGTTCTTGTCGGGATTGCGCTCGGCAAGTCCGACCGTATATTCGCCCTTGCCGCATCCCAACTCCAGGATGATCGGGCGATCGTTGTGGAAAAACTCCTTGCGCCAATTCCCCTTCAGGGGGTGGTCGCAGCGGAAAACGGTGTCGAATTCGGGCTGCACGAAGCAGGCGAAGGTCTCGTTTTCGGCAAATTTACGCAGTTTATCTTTACCCATGGTTTTGCTTTATTCTGATCGAAAGAGTACGCCGATTGCCTCGATGCCCTCCACGGGGCGAGTCGGGGTCAGCGTGAAATAATAGGAGCCGGCCTCGCGCAGTGTCACATTTCGCCGATAGGGAATCTCCACCACCCGCTTCAGCGCGTTGATGCGTCGCGCACGAGGCAGGATGAGGCGATGGAACTCCTCGGTCGAGAGCGAATCGGGCGTGTAGGTGGCGATGTGGAGCGTGAGGCTGTCCTCCTGAAAGCGATCGTCGAAGCGCAGGAAGAGTTTTAGCTCTCCTTGCGCCTCGGCGCGACGATTCTCCACCCGCACGACGGCCGTGTGGTCGGGGTCGAAGCACTTCACGTCCGTCACATAGGCCTCCTCGGGAGCGGTACACGCTACGCAGAGGAGCGCCGCGAGTGCTGTGAACAGGGTTCTTGGGCGCATGATCCGTTAGGCGTTACCTCCCGTATTGCCCCCTCCGTTACCGCCTCCGTTGCCTCCGTTCGGGCGGTGGCGACGGTTGAAACGACGGTGCGCAGGACGGTTGTTCGATGAACGCTCTCCTCGCTCTCCACGCTCCTGCTTGGGCTCGGATTTCGGCTCGGGATTCGGTTTTTGGCTTTCTCCCTGCTTCTGTCCTTGTTTCTGTCCTTGTTTCTGTTCCTGCTTCTGCCCCTGCTTCTGCTCCTGGTTCGGCTGCTGCCCCTGCTCCTGGTTCGGCTTCTGGCTCGGCTTTTGAGCCTGGTCGCCGTGCTCCTGCTTGGGCTTTTGCTTGTTCTTCTTTTTGCGATGCTTGGCCTTGTCGAAGCGGGTGATGCTGTCCTCCTCCGAACGGTAGGTCGGCTCCTCTACGCGGTCGTTGATCTCCTCCTCGTCCTGCAACTGCTCGACACGCTTGCCGGCACGGTTGGCTGCCTGAATCTCCTCCACGCGCTCGGCCGTCAGGGTCGTCAGGTTCGAAAGGGTCTCTTTGCTCGACGAGAAGGTCATCAGACCGGCCAGGATGTCGGTCTTGACCAAGAACCACTCGCCATCGACCGTCTGCAGCGGCTCACGCACACGCGGCAGTGCCTTGCGGGCATCGGCATAGGCGTCGTACTCGTACATCATGCAGCATTTGAGTTTCGAGCATTGTCCGGCCAACTTCTGCGGGTTGAGCGAGAGATCCTGCGCACGGGCAGCACCCGTGGTTACGGACGAGAAGGTAGACATCCACGAGGCGCAGCACAGCTCACGACCACACGCGCCCAGACCTCCGATACGACCTGCCTCCTGACGAGCACCGATCTGCTTCATCTCGATGCGGATGTGGAATCGCTCGGCAAAGACCTTGATCAGCTCGCGGAAATCGACACGCTCGTCGGCGATGTAGTAGAAGATGGCCTTGATTTTATCGCCCTGATACTCCACATCACCAATCTTCATGTTGAGTCCCATGTCAGCGGCAATCTGGCGCGAGGCAATCATCGTCTCGTGCTCTAAGGCGATAGCCTCCTGCCAACGCTCGATGTCGTAGGGCTTGGCCTTGCGGTAGATCTTCTTGTACTCGCCATTATAGGGGAAGAATCCCACGCGCTTCATCTGCTTGGCCACCATGTCGCCCGTCAGGGAGATGATGCCGATGTCGTGGCCCGGGGAGGCCTCGACAGCCACAATGTCACCGCGCTTGAGCTCCAGGTTGTTCACATTCTGGTAGTACGAGCGGCGGGTATTCTTGAAGCGCACCTCGAAGATGTCGGTCGGGATGTTATCGGGGTAGCCCTCGGTCCATTGGGTTTCGTGGAGTTTGAAGCACCCCTCGACGGGGGTAGCCTTGGGTTCGTTTCCGCAGTTGCAGAACGAGCATCCGCGACCAATTTCGGGCTTGTGATGACACGTTTTATGTTGTTGCTCTTGGTCCATGGTCAAAAAATTTGGGTAAAGATAGCGATTTTTTTGCAAACTCCTCCTATCGGGCTGCCGAAAAATTGAAAAAACCGACTATGCAAACTCTTTGCGCAGGTGGCGCATCCGCTTTTTGATGCGCAGAATCATCAGCAGAGCCGCCATCGTAAGGCCGAAGGTAAAGCCCAGAATCAGACCGTTGGGGCCCACGTCGAGCGTGAAGCCGAAGAGGTAGCCTACGGGCAGGTTCAGCAGCCAATAGGCAATCAGGGCAATCGGCATAATGACCTTCACATCCTGGATACCGCGCAGCACGCCTACCGAGACGTTCTGAATACCATCCGAGAGCTGGAACAGGGCGATGTAGATCATCATGCCGGCCGTCAGTTCAATCACCTCGCGATTGGCCGTGAAGAGCTCGGCAATCGGGTAGCGGAACACTAAGAACATCAGAGCCGCAAAGGCATTCCAGAGAATAGCCAGGTGGTACGAAGCGTGGGTCGCAAGGTGAATCTGCTCAGTGTCGCGGGCTCCGTAGCTGTGCGATACACGAATCGTGGAGGCGATACCCACCGCCATCACGATATTGAAGGCGCAGTTGGCCATCGTGGTAGTAATCTGGTTGGCCGAGATTGCCTCGGCACCTAACCAGCCCATCATGATTCCGGTTCCTACAAAGGCCGAGGACTCCAAAAACACCTGTCCCGAAATAGGAATACCCATCTTCAGCAGGGTGCGCATATCCTCCTTGGGCCAGCGCCAGGGGCTGTAGCCCCGCAGGTAGGCCGAGTAGTGGGGGCGTACCCATAAGTAGGCGGCCATCACCACCGGCAGCAGGGCACGCGAGAGGAAGGTGGCCAGACCGGCACCCTCGGCTCCCATCTCGGGGGCTCCCCAGCGGCCGTAGATAAAGATCCAATTCAGGAAGATGTTGAGGCTGTTGCAGAGAATCGTGGCAACCATTACGGCGCGGGTATTCCCCAACCCCTCCAGAAACTGCTTGGCTCCGAAAAAGAGCATCGAGAAGGGCATACCCCAGGCTAAATAGCTGTAGTAGGGGATGGCCATATCGACCACCTCGACGGGCTGCC
>CAYOEE010000130.1:0-5037 GCA_964402935.1 uncultured Alistipes sp.
GTGGTTACTTACACCAACCCGATCCTGGGTGGCGATTATCCCGACCCGACGATTCTCCGCGAGGGCAACGACTACTACATGACCCACTCGGCCTTTGATTACCAGCCCGGTTTGACGGTCTTCCACTCGACCGACCTGGTGAATTGGGAGCCGATCAGCTACGCGCTGAAGACCTACCTGGGCTCGATCTGGGCCCCCGACATCTGCAAATACGAGGACAAATACTACATCTACTTCACCGTAGCCCACTCCAAGGGTCGGATGAACTTCGTGACCTGGGCCGAGTCGCCCTATGGCCCGTGGAGCGACCCGATCGACCTGAAGGTGGGCAATATCGACCCCTGCCATGTCGTGGGTGAGGATGGTTCGCGTTGGCTGTTCATGTCGGCCGGTAAGCGTGTGCGTTTGACCGACGACGGTCTGGCCGTTCTGCCCGAGACGATGGAGACGGTCTATCCGGGTTGGCAGTACCCCGAAGCGTGGCTCACCGAGGGTCTTTGCCTCGAAGGCCCGAAGCTCCGCAAGATTGGCGAGTACTACTACTACCTCAATGCCGAGGGTGGCACGGCCGGCCCTCCGACGAGCCACATGGTTGTGGTAGCGCGCTCGAAGTCGATCCACGGTCCGTGGGAGGATTCGCCCTTCAACCCGCTGGTACACACCTATGATCCGGTCGATCGCTGGTGGTCGAAGGGTCACGGTTCGCTTATCGATACCCCCGATGGGGATTGGTGTGTGGTCTATCACGCCTACGAGAACGGATTCACGAACCTGGGTCGCCAGACGCTGATGGAGCCGGTCGAGCTGGGTGAGGATGGTTGGTTCCACCCCGTGGTGGAGGATGTGGCCGCACCGATTGAGGCGCCCCTGCCGCTTGGTGAGAAGATCGACCGCAAGGCCCGCATCGGTGAGTTCCGCCTGGGCTACGAGTGGAAGTTCTACAAGTCGTTCAACCCCGAGCGCGTGAAGGTCGAGAATGGTGTGTTGACCCTCCAGGGCAAGGGTACGCGCGCAGCCGATTCGTCGCCCATGATGTTTGTGGCCGGTGAGCACGCCTACGAGATCGAGGCCGAGATCGAGCTGCACGGCGACGTGACGGCAGGTCTGTTGCTGGTCTATAACAGCGACTTCTTCCAGGGTACGGGCTTCAACAAGGATCGCCGTATGCGCTACCGCAAGGGTGGTGAGTCGGGTCGCGGTAAGTCGGCCGAGAAGATGTGGCTCAGACTCCGCAACGACAACCACATCGTCACGGGCGAGTACAGCTTCGACGGTGAGACGTGGGAGCGCGAGACGTGGGGCATGATGATCAACGGCTACGACCACAACACGCTTTACGAGTTCCAGAGCGTCCTGCCGGGTGTCTTCTGCGCCGGCGAGGGTTACGCTACGTTCAAGAACTTCAAGTACCGTTCGTTGGAGTAGAAATTCAAAATTTAGATTGTAGAATTCAAAATTTAGCATTTAGGAGCTATAAGGCCTATGGGACCTATGTGTCCTATGGGCCTTATATTTTTGATTGCTGCTCATAGGTCTCATAGGCCCCATAGCTCGTATGCTTACCGCCCGACAAAAAAGCTGATTGCTGACTGTGATTGCTGACCGCTTTTGAAACAATGAGGTTACAGCAGTGGCGAGAAGAGGCGCATGACCGACTCGGCAAAGCGACGCAGGCGAGGGCGGTTGAACCACTCGGCAGCCGTGAGGAGGTGGCTGCGTCCGATATCCTCCTCCACGAGCGCGGTGAGTCGTTTGACAAGCGCCGGATCGTAGGCAAAGGCGTTGATCTCGAAGTTGTGCTCGAAGCTGCGGAAATCCATGTTCGAAGAGCCGAACACGGCCAGCTCGTCGTCGATAAGCGCCAGCTTCGAGTGGAGGAATCCTGCCATGTAGAAGTAGATTTTCACCCCCGAGCGCATCATGTCGTCGATGTAGGAGTGGATGGCCAGATCGACCACGCGCGAGTCGCTTTGAAGCGGAAGGATCAGGCGCACATCGACACCGGCCAGGGCTGCCGTTTGGAGGGCGTTGTTGAGCGTTTCAGAGGGGAGGAAGTAGGGTGTTTCGATCCAGATGCGACGTCGTGCCCGCATGACGGCCATCGAGACGGCCTGCAACAGCACGCGCCACTTTCCGAAGGGGCCGCCGGAGAGCAGCTGCATGACGTTCTGTTCGGATTTAATCTCTGTGGCGGTAAAGTACTCCCGTCCCTCGACGTGGTGACGCGTGGTGGCGAACCAATCGCTTAGAAAGGCGGCCTGCAACCCCGTGACTCCGCCACCCTCGATGCGGAAGTGGGTATCCCGCCAAGGGCCAAGCTCCGAGCCGTAGAGGTAGCGGTCGGCAATATTCATGCCGCCTATGTAGCCGATCGCACCGTCGATGATCACCTCCTTGCGGTGGTTGCGATAGTTTACTTTGCTCGTGAAGCGCGGGAACTGCACGTGCAGGAAGGGATAGACCTCGCCCCCGGCAGCAATCAGTTCGTCGAAGAACTTTTTGCGCACACTGCGCGAGCCGACATCGTCATACAGCAGGCGCACCTTCACGCCGGCGCGTGCCCGTTCCAGCAGGGCATCCCGCAGCATACGTCCGGCACGATCCCTCTCGATGATGTAGTATTGGAGGTGGATGTGGTGCTTCGCGTTGCGGATATCGTTGAGGAGCGCCTCCATCTTCTGCATACCTCCCGTGAAAATCTCGTAGCGCGTACCATAGAGGGGCACGGCCTGCCCGTTGTGCGTAAGCAGGTGACTCAGGGGTTGAAACCGCCCGGGCAGGGTAGGGCGCACCTCCTGCTCCTGCTGCTCGAGGTAGGAGGCCACCTGCTTGCGTGTGCGGCGCGAGATAACGCGCCGCTTCGAGAGGTTCTGCCCGAAGAAAAAATAGCAGACAAGCCCGACAATCGGCGCCAATAGCAACACCACCAGCCACGGCAGGCTCTTCAGCGGGTTGCGGTTCTCGGAGATGATCACCACCACCACACCCACGATCGACAGCGCATAGAGGGCTGCCAAAAGGTATGACAGGATATCGGGCATCGGGGTCAGGTTGTTTATTCGGCCGTAGGGGTCGAGGCGGGGAACTGAATCGTGTAGAGCAGGTGTTCCAGTCCGTGGAGCAGGTTACGCTTGTGGGGCGGGAGCTTCGGGGCATAGACATAGCAGTCGAGCGTGAAGAGGTAGCCCGCCGAGGTGTCGATGGTCGTGTAGCTCACAAACGGGCCGCCCATGAAGTCCCCCTCGACATCCCAGAAACCACGCATTTCGACCCACAAACGACCCTCCAAACGGAAGGTGCGCAGATCAGGCTCAAAGACGGGCGAGGTGGTCATGTACGAACCCTCCGAGGGACCCGGGATGCGCTTTACGAAGCGGTTGCGGGCCTCGACAAGGGCCTTTACGGTCAGCTCCTTTTCGCTCGTGTAGGGGTAGCTATAGATCATGAAGCCCTGGCTTGCTTCGGGGTATTCGTAGCGAGCCCAAAGGAAATCTTTGCTGTGGGCGGCCAACGTATAGCCTTTCGGAACATTCATCGTGACGCCGAACGACTCCTTGACAGCCTGCTCGATGCCCGGCATACCGAACTTCTTGGCATAGGCCAGGGCGCGATCGCGCTCGGCCATCTTCACGACCTGCACCACCTTGTCGCCGTGCTCGGCGAGGTAGTCGATCAGCGCCTGCTCGGTCGGGCCTTGCAGCGTGAGCACGATTTGCGGAGTGGCCGTTACGTCATACTCAACTGCCACGGAGGCCTCCTTGACCTTTTGATCGACCAGCACTTTGAGGATGTTGCGGTGATCGGCAATGATGTTCTTAAAGCCGTCGGGCGTCGTGCGTAGGACATCAAATTCGGGCTCCTGCTGCGGCAGGTAGGGGATCGGTGCGGCCAAGAGCGAGCGCAACGTGTCGCCCAACTCGCCTACCCAAACAGGCTGGTTGGCCACGACCATCAGCTCGTAGGGACGACCCTGCGAGGCCTTTTGGTTGTTGCTCAGGGTGTGGAAAGCCTTGCAGCCCGTCATCAGGATGGTAAGGGTCGCGAGGCAGAGCGCCGTGCGTAGATTCTTCGAAATGTTCATGTGGTTAATGCTTGTCTTAGATGAAAATATGTGCAAATATACGAAATTATTCCTATATTTGTCCCGTATGCGACTCAAACCACCCAAAATATTGCGTCGGTTGATGCCCGATCTGATCTGGGAGATCGAGGACGAGGAGGGTATCTTCCTCACCTTCGACGATGGGCCTACGCCGGGTGTGACGGAGTGGGTGCTCTCGGTACTCGACAAGTACAATGCCAAAGCGACCTTCTTTGTGCTGGGCAAGAACGTGGAGATGTACCCCGACCTCTATCAGAAGATTCTCGATGCCGGCCATAAGGTGGGCAACCATACCTACTCGCATCAGAAGGGTTGGAAGATGAGCCTGGAGCGCTATACGGAGGATGTTGATTTTGCCAACGACCTGGTTCATAGCGAATTGTTTCGTCCTCCTTATGCGCAGATCAAACCCTCGCAGGCCCGCTTCCTCGGCCAGCGTTACAAATTGGTGATGTGGGATGTCGTTTCGCGCGACTACAACCGCCACCTCTCGCCCAAGACCTGCCTGAGGAATGTCATCAAGTACCTCGACCCGGGTACAATTATCGTTTTCCACGACAGCGAGAAGGCTTTTCGCAATATGCGTTATGCCCTGCCCCGCACCTTGGAGGCCATCCGCGAAAAGGGGCTGAAATGCAAAGCAATTGAGTTATAGCGTTTTTTTGGTGAAAAAACTTTGTTTTGCCACGACGATGTCGTATATTTGCAGCCACAAAAAACGCGAAAATTACAAACATAAACACATAACACTATGCAAATTACAGCAGCTGATATTAAAATCGGTATGTGCATCGAGATGGACGGCAAGACCTTCCTTGTAGTCGATTTCCAGCACTGCAAGCCCGGTAAGGGCCCCGCTTTCGTTCGTTCGAAGCTCAAGAATTTGGAGAATGGTCGCGTTCTGGAGAACACCTTCTCGTCGGTAGGTATCAAAA
>CAYOEE010000131.1:0-4993 GCA_964402935.1 uncultured Alistipes sp.
GGGCCGGTCTGTCGGATGTAACCCGCTCGATGCAGACGCAGCGCGGTATGGGTGCATCGAAGATTTCGTCGCCTTCGGTCGGTGGTACGATCAACATCGTGACCAACTCGATTGATGCCAAGAAGGGTGGCACGTTCTCCTACGGCGTCGGTAACGACGGTCTGCAGAACCTTTCGCTGAGCCTCTCGACGGGTCTGACGAAGAGTGGTTGGGCCTTGAGTCTGCTGCTCGGCAAGCGTTGGGGCGACGGCTACATCCAGGGCACGAGTTTCGAGGGTTACAACTGGTTTGTCAATATTTCAAAGCGTCTGAACGACCATCACCAGCTCTCGCTGACCGCCTTCGGTGCTCCGCAGAAGCACAACCAGCGCAAACCCCTCTATGCCGGTCTGACGGTTGAGGAGTGGAACAAGTGGGGTAAGATGTACATGGGCGAGAAGGATATGTATCGCTACAACCCCGTCTATGGTTTCGACAGCAACGGCAAGGAGCGTACCTCGATGGAGAACGGCTACCACAAGCCGCAGATTTCGCTGAACCACCAGTGGCAGATCGACTACAAGTCGTCGCTCTCGACGGCAGCCTACGTCTCGATCGGTCGCGGTTACGGTTTCTCGGGTCAGGGCCGCACCTCGTCGTATCGCGCGATGTGGAACGGTTCGTCGAACGGTATCCTGCTCAACACCTTCCGTAAGCCGGACGGTACGTTCGACTATGGCGCTATCGAGGAGATGAATGCCGCCAGCACGACGGGCTCGAATATGGTGATGTCGAAGAGCAACAACAACCACATGTGGTACGGTCTGCTCTCGACCTACACGAACCAGATCACGAAGAGTCTGGAGCTTTCGGCCGGTATTGATGCCCGCTACTACATCGGTGAGCACAACAACGAGCTGATCGACCTCTACGGTGGTGAGTACTTCATCGACGATGCCGACCGTAAGAGCGTCAAGGCGATCAACAACGCCGCCGCCGCCAATCCCGATTGGCAGTACGAGAAGTTGGGTGTGGGTGACAAAGTTTACCGCGACTACGACGGTCACGTTCTGCAGGGCGGTCTCTTTGCACAGCTCGAGTGGACCAAGGAGAAGGTGAACGCCTATGTTTCGGGTTCGGTATCGAACACCACCTATTGGCGTGTGGACCGCTTCTACTACGATGCAGCCCATGAGGAGTCGCCGAAGATCGACTTCTGGGGCTTCACGGCCAAGGGCGGTATCAACTGGAATGTATCGAAGTCGTCGAACCTGTTCCTCAACGTAGGTTACATTTCGCGTGCTCCCTTCTTCTCGGGTGGCGCCTTCCTGCAATCGACGACGAGCCACGCGACGAACCCCGATGCCGTAAACGAGAAGGTATTCTCGGTAGAGGGTGGTTATGGTCTGCACACCGAGAAGTTCACGGCCAACCTCAACGCCTACTACACGCTGTGGATGGATAAGGCCGAGGTGCGTTCAAAGTCGATGGATAACGGTGATTACGCCCGCGTGAACCTGACGGGTGTGGATGCCCGCCACATGGGTATCGAGCTCGATCTGCGCTACAAGCCGACGCGCTGGTTCAACCTGACGGGTATGCTCTCGGTCGGCGATTGGGAGTGGACGAGTAACGTACGCGGCTACATCTACGACTCGCAGGGTCAGCCGCTGAAGGATATCCGCTCGGGTGAGGTTGCTTCGGGAATCATGGCCGAGGATCACGCCTGGTTCGATCTGAACCAAAAGGGTGTTCCCGTAGGTGGTTCGGCTCAGACGACCGCCGCCATCGGTGCCGACTTCTTCCCGATGAAGGGTCTGCGCCTGAGTGCCGACTGGAACGCCTACGCCAACAACTATGCCGACTTCTATATCGGTTCGAGCCTCGATGCCAACTCGACCGTTTCGGTAGCTAAGCCCTATCGCATTCCGTGGGGTCACCAGCTCGACCTTTCGGCCAGCTACTCGTTCAAGATTGGTAACATCGATGCCACGCTGTATGGTAACGTGAACAATCTCTACGACTACAACTACATCATGGATGCCCAGTGCGGTACGGACTGCAAGGGCTGGCAGGATTGCTACGCTGTGATGTATTCGTTCGGCCGTACCTACACGATCCGCTTAAAAATCCGCTTCTAAAAGATTGTAACGACTATGAAGAAGAATATCATCAACAAGCTCCTGTTGCTCGCTGCAGTCGGTTTTGCGGCTGTAGGTTGCGAGAGCAACTACTACAACGAGGAGTATCTTGACGGCTTCAATCCGGACACCGAAATCACCGATGTCCAGACCATCGAGTACACCCTCACGGAGGATGACTACTCGACTATCTCGAAGAACTCGACCAACAAGACCAATGCCGAAGCTGCCGGCCAGGAGGCGGTCGATGCCCTCACGGCCATTGGCAAGAACAAGTACTTCGGCTCGGACGACGAGGCGGCTGCCTATATTCCGGCATTCCTCGCGACGGCCTACCCCACGGTGGACAACAGCTCGGTAGCCGTGATCGGCTACAAGACGGCTTTGGCTGTTCCCGAGAAGGTGCAGCAGATGAATGCCGCCACCGCTTATACGCTGACCAACGACGACTATCAGACGATTTGGGACGGTGCGGAGGATTACGCGAACGCCGTAACGCCCGAAACAGAGTCGAAGATTGCGACCGTCATCCCCTCGGAGGGCCTTTCGGAGGGCGACTATGTAGCGGTTACCTATAACTATTTGGCCGAGGCCAACCAGGACAACTCGGATGATTCGGGCAACGGCGAGGAGCCTGTAACGCCGAGCGATTATACCTCGGTACTCGGTTCGGCTGTGCTGAACGATGTCGTAGAGGTGAAGGGTTACATTTCAGCCGTTTCGACACAGGGTCCGATCCTCACCGACAAGGGTGGTTCGATCCTCCTCTACAAGACCACGGGCTATGAGGTCGGTGACGAGGTAACCGTTTCGGGTACGATCACGGCATTCAACTGCGGTTTCCAGATTCAGGGGGGCACGGTGACCAAGACCGGTACGACGACCGTCACCTACCCCGTTCCGATGGAGCTGACGGGTGAAATGATGGACGAGCTGCTGACCACGCGCACGGCTGACGAGTACGCCTACTTCGTCAAGATTCAGGGCACGGTCGCAGTTAGCGGCACCTACTACAACTTCAACGTGCCGGGTGCTACGACGGCTGTCGGCAGTTTCTACGGCCTGACCGATGATCAGAAGGCGTTGCTTTCGGATGGTCAGGAGTGCACGATCTACGGCTACTTCTTCTCGATTTCAAAGTCGAGTGGTGCTCCGAAGTACATCAACTTCGTGACCGTGAGCGTGGATGAGGCTCCCGCCATTGAGGCCGGCAACAGCTACACCTCGGTGTTGGGTTCGGCTGTGCTGAACGATGCCGTAGAGGTAAAGGGTTACATTTCGGCCGTTTCGGCCCAGGGCCCGATTCTCACCGACAACGGCGGTTCGGTACTGCTGTACAAGACCACGGGTTATGAGATCGGTGACGAGGTGAGTGTTTCGGGGACGATCTCGTCCTACAACAAGGGCTTCCAGATTGGTACGTCGGGTCTGACGATCGAGAAGACCGGCACGACGACCGTCACCTACCCCACTCCGTTGGAACTGACGGGTGCCAAGATGGACGAGCTTTTGACCACCCGCACGGCTGACGACTACGCTATCTATGCCAAGATGACCGGTACGGCTTCGGTAGGCAGCTATATCAACTTCATTGTCGATGGTGCCACCACGGCCCAGGGCAGTGTCTATGGCGCTACGGATGCCTTGAAGGAGCAGCTGACCGATGGTTTGGCCTGCACGCTTTACGGCTACTTCTGCTCGATCTCGAGTGGCAAGTATATCAACATGATCGTTACGCAGGTGGAGGTTACATCGGCTGTTTCGGCAGTGAATGCGGCTGCACCCGAGAAGTTGTACGCCTACTATCGTTGGAACGGCACCTCGTTCGAGACGACCGACATCATCCCCGTACAGCCCTCGGACTACGCCGATATGGGTCAAACCTACGGTAGCTTCACAGATCCCGATCAGGACAAGTACCTGCCCCGTTTCCTCAACACAGCGGGTGTTTACAGCGATGTAGCCTATGTAGCGTATCGTTGCTACTCGGGTGGTTCGACCTCGTGGAAGGTGGATGAGTACACCTATGCCGACAACGCATGGAGCAAGACCATCTACTTTACCGACAAGCAGGGTCAGTTCCGCAAGAACGAGGGCGCCTGGGCTGCCGACCGCACGTTGGAGCTGGATTATACGGAGATGGGCACGACCGAGTTCAAGGCCTTCTGCCAATACTGCTGCAACTGGGTTTATGACAATGTGGATGTTGCATTAGGTGCTCCCGCACGCGATAATGCCGGTGTGATTATCAACGCCAACAGCGTGACGGTAGGTGGTGCATCGCCTGCAGGCTCCTACTTCGTATCGAACTATGGTAACAACGAGTGGTATGCCGGTACCTATGCTTACTATGGTGAGATGAACTGGTCGGCATCGAAGGCACGCGCTTCGTTTGAGGCTGCCGGTTACACCGGTTTGTCGGATGATGAGCTGGTTGCCCTGATGCAATCGAACGCGGCTGAGGTCTTTGGCGCTGTGCTGGGTTACATGTATCCCGACATGACGGAGAAGGATTTCAACCAGGTGGTTGTGAAGGTTTACGACTACGTTTCAAAGAGCAGCTACGCCTACACCTTCAACGTAGTAGAGAAGGGTACGTTCGCCTATGCCGAAGGCTCGATGACGGAGCTTTAATCTGCTATCGATCTTACCAAAAGAGGTCGCTTCCAATGGGGGAAGCGACCTCTTTCTATTTGAGGCAGTGTCGGCAAGGTAGTGGCCGGTTGTCGGGTCTTAGGCTTGGGGCAACTGAGGCAGCTGGGGCTACTAGGGCAACTGAGGCTACTGAGGCTACTGAAAAACTTTCAACTCTCAACTTTCAACTCTCAACTCTCTCCTCTTTCCTCTTTGCTCTTTCCTCTTTCCTCTCTCCT
>CAYOEE010000132.1:0-4938 GCA_964402935.1 uncultured Alistipes sp.
GCGATACGCGAATCGTGTCGCCAATGCCGTCCGAGAGCAGAGCACCGATACCCACTGCACTCTTGATACGCCCCTCGAGGCCGTTGCCCGCCTCCGTCACGCCGAGGTGGATCGGATAGGTCATCCCCTCCTCCGCCATCGCCTTCACCAGCTGTCGATAGGCGGCCACCATGACGCGCGTATTGCTCGACTTCATCGAGACCACTACCTGATCAAACGCCTCTCGTCGGCAGATTCGCAAAAACTCCATGGCCGAGAAGACCATCCCTTCGGGCGTGTCGCCCCACTCGTCAAAGACGCGCTTGGCCAATGAACCGTGGTTCACACCGATACGCAGGGCCACGCCTCGCTCCCGACATTGGGCAATGAGAGCCTCCAACTCGCCCCGATCGAGGCGGTAGTTACCCGGGTTGATGCGCACCTTATCGACATACTTGGCCGCCACCGAGGCCACCTCAGGCAGGAAGTGGATATCGGCCACAATCGCCGTATCGAACCCATCCTGCCGCAGCTGTGCGACGATGTTTTGCAGGTTCTCGCCCTCCTTGACGCCCTGCGCCGTGAGGCGGACAATCTTACCGCCCACGCGGTCGATGCGCTCGATCTGCGCTACCGAGCCCTCGGTGTCGTTCGTGTCGGTGTTGGTCATCGACTGCACGGCAATCGGTCGTTCGCTGCCGATCTCAACCGAACCAATACGCACCGTATGGCTCTTGCGACGGATGTAGTGTGTCAGCTCCATGATTCAAAGTTTTCTTTTTCGATGAAACAAAGATAATGAAAATTTCTTATCTTTGTCCTATGGAGCACATCATGATGCAGGATATTCAGTTTGTAGCGGGGGTCGGTGAGGCACGCGCCAAGTTGCTGGGCAAGGAGCTCGGCATCCGCACCGTGGGCGACTTACTCAACCACTTCCCGTTCCGTTACATCGACCGCACGCGCATCTACCCCATCCGCGAGGTGAACGAGGCGGCACAGCTGACCTATGTCCAGATTCGGGCACGCATCGCAGGTATCGCCTACGCCGGTGAGGGGCGCAAAAAGCGCTTCACGGCCTATGCGCAGGACGAGACGGGGCGCGCGGAGCTGGTCTGGTTTCAGGGCATCAAATGGATCGAAAAGAAAATCGAGGTGGGGCGCGAGTACCTCATCTTCGGGCGTCCGTCGTTCTACCGCGGGGAGCTGCAGCTGGCTCATCCCGAGCTGGAGACCATGGAGCAGGCCCTCTCGCGCAAGGCCGAGAGCGGTATGCAGGGCATCTACCCCTCGACCGAGAAGATCACCTCGTCGCTCGGCACCAAGGGGTTCTACCGCATCATTCAAAATGCCTGGGCACTTGTGGCACGGAGTCGCATCGCGGATCCGCTGCCCGAATCGTTGCGCCGCGAGCACAGCCTGATTGACCTGCACGAGGCCTATTACAACATCCACTTCCCGCAGTCGGCCGAGAAGTTGCGTCAGGCGCAGTATCGGTTGAAGTTCGACGAACTTTTGGGCATCCAACTCGGCGTGCAGAGCCGTCGCACGGAGCGCCTCGAAAAGCAGAACGGATTCCTCTTCCCGAAGGTGGGTGCGTGCTTCAACACCTTCTACCACGAAAAGTTACCCTTCCCACTCACGGGGGCACAAAAGCGCGCCATCAAGGAGATACGCCAAGATACGGTCACGAGCTACCAGATGAACCGTCTGTTGCAGGGCGATGTCGGATCAGGTAAGACGCTCGTGGCGCTGATGACCATGCTCCTGGCGGTCGATAACGGCTTCCAGGCCTGCCTGATGGCACCGACCGAAATCCTTGCCCGCCAACATTTTGCAACCATTACCCGCATGACGGCCGAGCTACCGGTTCGCGTGGCGATCCTCACCGGTTCGTCGAAAGCCAAAGAGCGACGCGAGGCGCTCGAAGGAATTTTATCGGGCGAGGTGGATCTACTGATCGGCACGCACGCCCTGATCGAGGACAAGGTGCAGTTCCAAAACCTCGGTTTTGTGGTCATTGACGAGCAACACCGCTTCGGTGTGGAGCAACGCGCCCGACTCTGGACCAAGAATCGTCGTCCGCCCCATATTTTGGTGATGACCGCCACGCCCATTCCGCGCACGCTGGCCATGACCCTCTACGGCGATTTGGATGTCTCTGTTATCGACGAGCTTCCCCCCGGACGACGACCGATTCAGACCTTCCACTACACCGATTCGGCCCGTCTGCGCCTGTGGGGCTTTTTGAAAAAGCAGATTGCCCTCGGCCGTCAGGTCTATATCGTCTATCCGCTCATCCAGGAGTCCGAGGCGATGGATTACAAAGACCTTACGGATGGCTACGAGGCCGTTTCGCGCGACTTCCCGTTGCCGCAATACGTCACCGAAATCTGTCACGGCAAGATGAAACCTGCCGACAAGGAGGCCTCAATGGCCCGTTTTAAGTCGGGCGAGGCGCATATCCTGGTTGCCACCTCGGTCATCGAGGTCGGGGTCGATGTGCCGAATGCCACGGTGATGGTCATCGAGTCGGCCGAGCGCTTCGGTCTTTCGCAGCTCCACCAGTTGCGTGGCCGTGTGGGGCGCGGCGGCGAGCAGTCGTACTGCATCCTCATGTCGGGCGAGAAGCTCTCAAAGGAGAGCCGCGCGCGACTCGAGGCCATGTGTGAAACGACCGACGGATTCCGCCTCGCGGAATTGGACCTCAAGCTGCGCGGTGCGGGCGATTTGAGCGGCACGATGCAGAGCGGCATGGCCTTTGATCTGAAGATTGCCAACCCGACGCGCGACGTGCAGGTATTGACCCTCACACGCGACGCGGCCGCAGCTGTTTTGGAGCGCGACCCGCACCTCGAACGAGCCGAAAATCGCGGTTTGAGGGAGTTGATGGAGCGCTTCAGCGCCCGCGAAAAGATTGATTTTTCGCACATTTCGTAATAAAGCACCCGAAAAACACGTTTTACCGATAAAACCGTGTGACCATGAAACGAATACTTGCCACATTGATGACCGCACTCTGTACGCTCTCGGCCTCGGCGCAACTCTACCACCCGGGCGAGGAGCTGGAGTACCGCGTGAGCTATCGCGCCAAATATTTCCCCAACACGGAGATCGGCTCCGTGGAGGTCAAGACCGAAGCGGTGAGCTACAACGAGGCGCCTCACTACCGCGTGGTAGGCGTAGGGCGCACACTGCCGACCTACCGCTGGTTCTTCAACATGGAGGATACCTATACGATTCACATCGACCCCGCGACGTTGCGCACGGTGCACTTTGCGAGCGACATCAAGGAGGGTAGCTACACCTTCGAGAGCACCTACCGCTACGATTGGGAGCAGATGCAGGTACACTCGCGCTGGAGCAGCCGCAAGCGCCCCTTCAAGGAGCTGACCCAGCCCCTCACGGAGCGTTCGATGGATGCCATTTCGCTCTTCTTCAATATGCGCACGGCCTCGGCCGACGACTTCACCGAAGGGGGCACGGGCACGCTCGAGATGGTCTTGGAGGATACCGTGCGCCACATCCAATACCGCTACCTGGGGCGCGAGGTGAAGAAGATCCGCAACCAGGGAAAATTCCGCGCCCTGAAGTTCGAGTGTCAGCTCGGCACCACCGAGGGATTCTCCTTCACAGACGGCACGGTCTTCACGCTCTGGATCTCGGACGATCGGAACAAAATCCCCCTCTCGATCGAATCGCCCGTGCGCATCGGCTCGATTCAGGCCTATATTTATGATTTCAAGGGGCTGAAATATCCGTTGGAAAGTTTGATAAAGTAAATTTTTCTTTATCTTTGTGGTAGAAACCCTTTATTACCAAACGCCATGAAAGAAGATAAATACGGCTACAACCCCGCCGAGGAGGATGAGGAGGATTACTACGATGATCCCCAGCCCCAGCAGAATCAATCGATCCGCGGCTACCGCATCGTGATCGGCATCCTGTCGGTGATTCTGGTGGCCATTTCGTTGCTCTACTTCAGCATCCACCGCGAGCAGATGCGCGACAACCAGTTGCTGGCTGCCGACCGCGACTCGATCCAGGCCGGACTGAACGAGCTGATTATCAACTACGACAGCCTCCGCTTCCAGAACGATTCGATTGCCGAGTCGCTCACCAAGGCCAACGAGCTGGTCGAGCAGCTCAAGCAGGAGCGCCGCTGGAACTACAACAAGATGCGTCAATACGAGAAGGAACTGGGTTCGCTGCGCACCGTCATGCGTGGCTACATCCGCCAGATCGACTCGCTCAACACGCTCAACAAGAAGCTCATCACCGAGAATGTCTCCTACCGCAAGGAGATTACCTCGGCCAACCTGCGTGCCGATATGGCCGAGGAGCGTCAGGCCGAGCTGGAGAACAAGGTGAAGGTGGGTGCCGTCGTAAAGGCCCGCGATATCCGCCTGATGGCGTTGAGCGAGAAGGGACGCGAGGTAACGCGCATCAAGAACGCATCGCGCCTGCGTGTTGATTTCGTGTTGGCAGCCAACGAGTTGGCTACGCCCGGCAACAAGGCGATCTACGTCCGCATCACCTCGCCCGACGGCTATGTACTGACAACCGAGGCGATGCCTACATTCGAATTCGAAGGCTCGGCCATCAGCTACTCCGCAATGCGTGAGGTGGACTATCAGAACGCCGACCTCGAGGTGGGTATCTACTTCAACTCCACCGGCTTTGCCCCGGGCACCTACAAAGTGGAGCTTTACATGGAGGGCCGCATGATCGGCTCGAACGAGATCGCCATGCGATAGACAAGAGGAAAGAGGAGAGAGGAAAGAGGAAAGAGATAACCTTGCGATTAAGCCGAGCGCAGAGGCCGCTTGCGGACTTTGCCGAGGCGGAGCAAGGTAGAGCCACCGAAGGTGGGTCAAAGAGGAAAAAGTTGAAAGTTGAGAGAGGAAAGAGATTAAAGATTTTAAGGAGATTAACGATATTAACGAAGAACGTCATGCT
>CAYOEE010000133.1:0-4836 GCA_964402935.1 uncultured Alistipes sp.
AAACAGCTTCTGAGAATTCTACATTTTGAATTCTAAATTCTTTTACTATCTTTGCAAAAACTATGGAGTTCCAACCCGCCCATATCGAGCAGCTCAAAGGCTGGCTGACGGAGCGGCCGATGAAGATCGTAACCGTGTCGCACACCAATCCCGACGGTGATGCGATCGGCTCGTCATTGGCCTGGGCCGAGTTGTTGCGCTCGATGGGACATACCGTCACGTCGATCGTTCCGAATCGCCACCCCTACTTCCTGAATTGGATGCCCCACATCAAGGATTTGGTGATCTTCAAATTCGATGGGGAGCGTGCCCTGGAGGCGATCCGCGAGGCCGATATGATCTTCTGCCTCGACTTCAACGCCCTCTCGCGCCTGGAGATTCTGACCGATGCCTTGTCGGAGAACAGCCACGCCCGTCGCGTGCTGATCGACCATCACCTATCGCCCGAAGAGGGGTTTGACCTCTATTTTTCCTTCCCCGAGGCATCGAGCACCTGCTTCCTGGTCTATGAAATCATCGAGGCCATGGCCGGTGTGGAGGCGATCACCAAGGAGATGGCCGAGCTGCTCTATGTCGGCATGATGACCGATACGGGCAACTTCGCCTTCTCGCACCTTACCCCCGAATTATTCCGTGCCGTGGCTGTTTTGTTGGAGCGCGGCATTGTAATTCCCGATATTCACAACAGCGTCTATAACGCCTATACGGCCGGTCGTGCCCGCCTTTTCGGTTATGTCATCAACCGCAAAATGGAGCTGATTCACGGAGGGCGCGTAGCCTATATGTCGCTCAACGAGCAGGAGATGCGTCGCTTCGGATTCCAGCAGGGCGACTCGGAGGGATTTGTTAATTATCCACTGACAATCAAGAAGATGAAGATGTCGGCCATGTTTATCGAGCAGAACGGTTTTATCCGTATCTCGTTGCGTTCGCGTGGCAAGGTCGATGTCAATCTCTTTGCTCGCAAATACTTCAACGGCGGTGGCCACAAAAACGCTGCAGGCGGTAAGTCGTTCGATCCGATGGAGGTCACACTTCGCCGCTACGAAGAGGCCGTCGAGGAGTTCGCCGCCGAAGGAGGGTTAGGATAAAAAAGAGAGCTTTCGGCTCTCTTTTTTATCCAATTAAAAATTCAAAATTAAAAATTAAGAATTATTAAGCTGATTGCTGAACGCTGACCGCTGATTGCTGATTGCTTAAAAATCGAAATTGCAATTCTCCAAACGCAGGTGCTGATTCAGCTCGCCCGAAAGTTCGGTTTTCAGCTCGCCGCCATCAACCGTAATCTCAAAGTTCTCCAGCGTCAGGTTGCGCACATCGGTTACGCGAAACTCCTCCTTATCGGTGATAACCTTGAAGTTACGCAGCGTAACCCCGTCGGCATCAATCATATCCACCACATAGGGTTTCGGTTTCGGCTTGTAGTGTCCGTAGGCCGACTGCGACTCGTCTCGGCGTGTATCGGCCTTCACATTTTCGATCCGGATATGCTTGGCGGGGCTTTCGGGAATACCCTGCACATAGAGGAGCATACGGCAACCCTCGACCTCGATATCGCAGATCGCGACGTTGCGGAACGCGGGGGTGAGGTGGGTCAAAGCGGGTGCGGGGAAGCGCGAAGCCAGGCCACCCACGAAGTTGGCCGTGCCGAGCATCTCCCAGGCCATGGCCTCAGCCTCGGTCTTGAGGCGCACGCGCTCGAAGTAGAGGTTCTCGCCACCGCCACCACGCGGACGGCGCGTCTTAAGACGAATACCCACGCGCGTACCCTCGCACACGCAGTCGTGCGCATAGAGGTTGCGACACCAGCCACCCGTCTCCGAGCCGACCGTCAGGCCACCCATACCGCGCAGGGCAAGGCAGTGACGCACCACAACACTCTCCGAGGGACGACCTACGCGGTAGCCGAACTCGTTACGACCACCCTTGACGGCGATGTTATCATCCCCACAGTCGGTCGTCACATACTCCACCAGCACATAGCGGCAGCAGGTAATATCCACGCCATCGCCACACGGCTGACCGAACGACGAAACGCGGATACCGCGAATAATCACATTTTCGCAATAGACCGGAGCCACGTTCCAAAAGGCGGTCTGCTCGAACGAGACACCCTCCAGATAGACATTCTTACAGTTGATCGGCCCGAAGAAGGTCGGAAGCTGAATCTGACGTCCCTTCTTGCCATCAAAAATGCGCTCCTCAACGGGGGTATCGGGGTCGATATCGCCATCGTTCTGGGGGCGACCCTCGCGGATCGAACCACCCAACGCAGGGCCGATCAGGCGACCCTTACCCGTCAGGGCGATATTCTCGGCACCGTTGGCGTAGATGCACGCGCCGAGCGAGTAAAGCTCCACGCCGGCATTGGTCGTGAAGACCACGGGCAGGAAGTCCTCCACCTCACCGCTGAAGCGCACCGTCGCACCCTCCTCGGTGTGGAGTTCGACGTTGCTTTTGAGCGTGATACGCCCCGTCAGCCACTCGCCGGCCGAGAGTGTCACACGACCTCCGCCCATTTTCGAGAGGCGGTCGATGGCTCGTTGGATCTCCTTCGTCTGCATCTTCCCGTCGGGGTCGGCCGAGAGCTTCACCTCACGGTCGGGGAAGGCGGGCTTTTGGAGCTGGGGCATATAGAAAGGTGCTTCGATCGGTGCAATCGCAGCGGGCAGGCAATCGGCACCCACCTCTGCGGCGACAGGGATATGTACCTCTTGAGCCGTGGCCGTCAAGGCCATGAGGCTCAACAGAATACCAAGCAGTCGTTTCATGGCTGCCCGCGCTTATTTCTCCACAATGCGAATCGAGAGAATTTTATCGCCCGGACGGATATCGTCGATCACATCCACCCCCTCGATCACCTTACCAAAGCAGGTGTGGCGGCCATCGAGGTGCTGCGTATTCTCACGGTTGTGGCAGATGAAGAACTGCGAACCACCCGTATCCTTACCGGCGTGTGCCATCGAGAGCACACCGCGGTCGTGGTATTGGCGCGGAGCCGACGTTTCGCACTTGATGCGGTAACCCGGGCCACCCGTACCGTCACCCTTCGGGCAACCGCCCTGGATCACGAAGTCGGGAATCACGCGGTGGAAGGTCAAGCCGTCGTAGAAGTTGTGGTTGGCAAGATCCACGAAATTTTGCACCGTACCCGGCGTCTCGGCCGTGTAGAGTTCGGCCGTCATCGTACCCTTCTCGGTCTCGATCACGGCATACTGATTTTTTTGTGTCATAGTTAGGGAGTTTTGAATTTGTTCGTCAATTTTTTGCTCCTCGGTGCGACCAAACACCAGCCACAGGAGGAAGATCGTAGCGGCCAAAGCGGCCAGCAAAACCAGAAATTTTACCGATGTACGCATAGCTTTCTATTACAATTTTAGCAAAGGTACGCGCTTTTTGGCACAAAGCGAAACGGAATCCCGATTTTTTTGTGTATCTTGCAGTACATTTTAACCCGACCAAACGCAACCTCAAGATGAGAATAACGAAATTACTGCTTTTGACGGCTCTCCTTATCGCGTGCACGCACACGGCGCAGGCGCACCACCGCGTGGAGGCCGGACGACTCAAACTCTGGTACAAAACACCCGCTGCGAATTGGAACGAGGCGCTGCCCGTGGGCAATGGTCGCCTGGGTGCGATGATCTTCGGCACGGCCGATGACGAGCTGTTGCAGCTCAACGAAAACACCCTCTACAGCGGTGATCCCGAGAGCCGTTGGAGCGATCTGGACATTACGCCCACCTATCCCGAGATGGTCAGCCTGCTTGAGGCGGGGAGATACCCGGAGGCGGCCGAACTGCTCAAGCAGTGGACGGGTCGTCTGCACGAATGTTACCAGCCCCTGGGCGATTGGCACATCCACGACTACCGCGGAGGCAAGGCCAAGAACTACCGTCGTTACCTCGATCTGGAGCGTTCGGTGGCTACCGTACAGTTCGAGCGCGACAACTACCAATTCCGCCGCGAAATCTTCGCCTCGCACCCCGACGGTGTGATCGTCATGCGCCTGACGACGAACTGCCCCGTGGGTTGGGATATCGCCCTGCGACTTTCGTCGCCCCACCCCGTCACCACGAAGATTGATGCCCGCAAGGGTCTTTTGAAGATGGGCGGTCAGGCTCCCGGGCGTGTTGATCGACGCAACTACGCGGATTTCGAGGCCTGGGGGCACGAAGAGCGCCACCCCTACCTCTTCAACGAGGATGGTTCGCGCACGGGTAAGCCCCGCGTACTCTATGGCGAGGATATCGACCACCGCGGAATGTTCTTCGAGGGTCGCCTGGAGGTGCGCGTATCGAACCCCAAGTCGATGAGCGACCTGGGCGGTCAGCTCCGTATTCGGGGCGAGAAGGAGATTCTTTTGATCTTCTCGGCCGCCACGAGCTACAACGGCCCGTTCCGCAGCCCCTCGACCGACGGTGTAGATGCCGCCAAGAAGGCCGACGAGGCACTGAAGACGATTCGCACGAAGTCTTACGAGGCGATGCTGAACGACCATGTAGCGGACTACCAATCGCTCTTTAACCGCCTGGCGCTCACCCTGCCGTCGGATCCCGAGGCCGAGATCCTGCCCACCGATCAGCGTATTCAGCGTTTTGCACGTCAATTCCGCGCTACGGGCGCACCGACCGATCAGGAGCTTGTGACGCTCCTCTTCCAATACGGTCGCTACCTGATGATCAGCGGTTCACGCGAGGAAGGTCAGCCCCTCAACCTGCAAGGCATCTGGAACAAAGACCTGATTCCCTCGTGGAATTCGGGCTACACGGCCAACATCAATGTCGAGATGAACTATTGGCCCTCGGAGGTAGCCAACCTCTCGGAGTGCCACAA
>CAYOEE010000134.1:0-4784 GCA_964402935.1 uncultured Alistipes sp.
ATAGCCACAAAAAAGCTGTAAAATCATTTCGCAAACAAATTCAAACAGCTTCTAAACCTCGTCATTCGACCCTCATTTTTGAGCGAAAAAAAGTTCAAACAGGGATAAAAACAGATCACAGAGTTCCCTTTTAGGGAATTTTCTACGCCTCGGCATACGATCGGGGCGTTTTTTTACGTTTAAGGTACAAAACTTAAGAAAAGTTTTTCGTAACTTTGCGTGTTATATTCCCGCAAAACGAACACACAAGAAAAGATGCGTCACTTAGCGATCATAACCGCCACGTTGCTCCTTATCGTCGCCTGCTCCAAAGAGGAGGATGTCCTCCCCAAGCAGCAGGAGAAGATGGTGCAGTACCTTACATCGACCCACCAGCCCCGTTTGGTGGCCGTCGAGGATGTCGAGACCGGTACCGAGCAGCCCTACTACGAGGCCTTCGGCAAGACGGTCTATCGCTACATTGACGGCGCTTATAATCCCGACCGCGCATCGCGCCCCGAGGTCACGGAACAATCCGTTGTCACAATCACCTTCCGCGCCTATCTCTTCGAGTTCCGCAACATCGTCACCGACGGAAATCGGCTCACCATGCCCTTCTGGACGAACGATCCGCTGTTGCAGGCCTCGCTCGAGAGCGAGAACGTGGGACTTACCCCGGGTGGATGGAGCTTTGAGCCGCTGGTGATCAACCTGGCAACCGATCCGGTGATTCCGGGTCTGCGCCTGGCCCTCATCGGCTGCCGCGAGCAGGACTCGGTCGAGAGCTACATGACCTACACGATGGCCTACGGTGACAAGGAGTTGATGAATTTCATCCCCAAGGAGTCGCCCATCGCCTACTTTTTCACCATCGACAAGGTGGAATAACCCGATAAAAAAAACGACACGAAGATATGCAATTCAACCGATTGATCATGATTGCCGTTGCGGCACTGCTCACGACAGCCTGCGCCAAGGAGACCGGCAATGACTACGACTACTACGAGGATCTTTCGCTCAATGCCTGGATCAACCAGCACCGTCCCGAGCTGAAAGACAACTACCAGGATTACGACTCGCGCGGATACTACCTCGATATCCACCAGGCCGGTGACACGGAGGCCAAGCCCCTCAACGATACGATCTGCTGGGTTCGTTTCAACCTGACGGGACGCGACCTGCAAGGTAATATCATCCTGACGCGCAACGCCCGCGAGGCCGAGCTGAGTGGCACGTTTACCAAGTACACCCACTACACACCTTATTATATGTACTGCGGTGACGCCTACTACACGCTCAACGAGGGCACCTGGCTTGCCATGCGTAAGGAGCAGAAGCTTGGTGCCGATTTCTTGGCCGCCAAGGGTGCCGAGCTGGGGCTGAGCGAGGAGGAGTACCTCATGCGCATCGGCTCGGAGGTGACGCTCTACATGCCTTCGCGCGTGACGGGTTCGGTCAGCGGTGACGGCGGTTACGAGGGTCAGTTCTCGCTCGAGGATGGCAAGCCCTTCATCGCCACGATCGAGATTTGCGACACGGTGAAGAACCCACTGCAGCGCGAGGCGCTCGATGTGGATGCCTTCTGCAAGGCCAACGGTGGTCTGATGATCTATACGACACAGGACGACGAGGGTAACAACACGCAGACGACCGAAGTCGAGGGTGTGGAGATGGTTGCCATCCCGACCACCATGGAGGACACAAACCACCCCTACCTCAACGCCAACCGCTGGGTAAGCGCCTGCGACACGATTGCACAGCTCTATGTAAATTACCGCTTCGACCCCACCACCACCCCCGAGGAGATGATCTACGACCTGGACTTCAACCGGAAGGTATCGACCGTGGATAACAAATACCCCAACTACGGCCGGGTGAAGTACGGCCCCTATGTAGCCGGCATGGAGCCCTACGTTAGTGAGGGTTCGGTATCGGAGATCAATCGCAAGATTGCCGAGGTACTGAAGGAGCGTTTCCACGCCGAGGAGCCTTATGTGGGCGTGGAGCAGTTGGTGGCCGATGGCGCCGACTCGATAGGCCTGTCGGGCGAGGCGAAGATTTGGTACATCGGTCGCTTCCTCGACGGCTTTATCTTCGATACGAACATCGACGAGGTGAAGGAGATTATCTACGGTGAGGTCAGCTCGACGGGGTCGGCCTTGGAGTACACCCCCGAGGATGGCGGTCTGATCGAGGCCTTCTATTACACGATTCCCACGATGCGCTTCGGCCAGTGGGGCGCGCTGATCACCACCTCGACCTTCGGCTACGGTGCTTCGGGTCAGAATGGTTCGACCACCAGTTCGTCGTCGGGCTACTCGTCGAGCTATTACGACTACCTGAACTACCTGAACTACTATAACTACTACAACTCCTATTACGGCGGTTACGGGTATGGCGGTTATTACGGCAACTACTACGATTCGTACTACGGCAGTAGCTACTACGACTCATATTACAGCAGTTACTACGGCAACTATTACAACTCCTACGACACGGAGGAGGAGGTAATCACCACGACCACCTCGACCGAGATTCCGTCGTACAGCCCGCTGATCTTCGAGTTCTACATCGAGCCGGCCGAGGAGTAACAAAAATTGGTCGCTAAGGCCGCAAAAGCTTGAAAAAGGGGGCACACACCCCCTTTTTTCTTATTTTTCGGCGGAAATTCGGGAAAAAGTTTGGTCGGTTGTGATTTTTTACTTAATTTAGTGTTGCAAATAAGCAATCACAAAAAACAACTTAAACTTTACGGATATGATTATCACTTTTAATGAACTGCGTCGAATCAAGGACAAATTGCCGAGCGGCAGCTCGCAGCGTATTGCAGATGAACTGGGTCTGGATGTTGAGACCGTTCGCAACTACTTCGGTGGTAGCCATGTGGCTAAGGAGTGTGTAGGCGTTCACTTTGAGCCGGGACCGGACGGTGGCGTTGTCACGCTGGACGATACTGCGATCCTCGATGTTGCCATGCGCATCCTGAGCGAGCAGAAATAATCCGTTCACAGGCAAAAGAGAAGAGATGTTCCCCTCGGGGAACATCTCTTTTTCGTTTGACGGAGGTCGGGGGGGGACGGTTAGCGCTGAGTAGATAGAGGTTGGTAAGGTGGCTGAAGGTTGTCAGGTTTTGGGTCTGGGGCAACTGAGCCCACTGAGCCCACTGAAACGTGCTTAAAATAGAGCTGATGTCTATTCATGAATAACGTTTGTGATTATTGAAATTCCAACTTGAATGGCAGATAGTTACCATCCTTATTGTGTGTTCTGTGAGAATTGTGATCCTCCAATATGGCAAACACAATATGCCTGTATTTATTAGCAAACTCTCTCTCCTTAATCACTTCGTGAAATAGATGAGCAATATGACGTGGCGGATTGCGAAAAGCGCCACAACCTAATGCACCCAGCACCAAGGAATCGTGACCATGTTGCAGACCGATACGGAAAATTGTTCGAATCTTCTCTTTTATTGGCTCTACCAAAGAGTCTACAATCATTCCATCGGCGGTAAGTGTGGGTCTGTTCATGCCTGCGACAGAAATAAATGCAATTTGCCTCGGTTGTGACAATAAACGATATCCATTCTTTTCACTCTCACGAAAAACAGTGACACAAGGAGAATATATACCACCATAATTCCTATCAAGCGGATATTGGCATGTTGACTTTTCCACACCGTACTGTCCTGCATATGATACAAACTGATACAATGAACGGAATAGGTTTGTTCTACGGAAAATAGTCTCCTCTTGTGCTCCGGCTCCAAAAGTCACCCCTCCTCCGGGATTTTGACGATTTGCCATATTTAGAATGGCAGGATTATACCCCATATCCAATAAAAGCAGTCCTTTTTCAATACAGTCTGCATTGGCAACTTCAATCGTAGTCGGCCGTTGATTCTCTACGCTATCTTGTACGCTAAAAGCATCTGAATAGAATCTCGTACCGGCAACCATCTCTGCCATATTTTCAAATGTCACTTTTTCATTCTCTTCAGTATAGTAAAAGCCATTATTGACAAGTTCTACCGTATTGCGAAATTCTTTTGCACGTAATTCTTTGACCTTGTAATAGCTGTCCGAATCTCCCATTTCTGCTTTTTGCATCAGGGGAATGTATTGATCCAGAAAATCAGTTTTTGAATTCCAAGTCATTGCAGAATACCGGAAACACATGGTTGATTGTGGATGACTTCTACAAATTCTATAGGTAATATTACATGCTCTAAATCTATTACCTTTGTAAATAATGGTGCAATTTCATCTTCGGTAAAGGCAGCGATACCACACCCGATTTTTGTTACCAGGAAAGTATACTCTTGATGTGAAAATGCAAATTCGATAAATTGTTCCACATAAGGTTTAATAGCCTCAACTCCGCCATGCATGGTGGGAATAGCATAGCATTGCCCTTGAAAACCAACACCCTGCCCCCACACGGCACCAAAGCGTTCATAAGCCAAGCGAGCAGCACCCGCTCTATGCGCGCCGGCGAGATTGCTTCCAAAAACAAATATTTCGTTCCCGACGAGATGCGTAATCCGTTCGGGGGTATATCTTCTATTATACATACTGCCAACTGCTAAAATTCCAATCTAAATCCTTTTTGTTTCAGTTCGGCATACTTCTCGGCATTGAAGCGATATTTGCTTGGCGTGCGACGTGATGCGTTTGCAGGGCGTGGCTCAGCCTCTGATAGTATGCCAAGTTTTAGCATCTTGTTGTAGAAGTTGCGGCGGTCGAACTTCACCTCCAAAATAGCCTCGTAGAGGTTCTGCAATTCGGTCATAGTAAACACCTCGG
>CAYOEE010000135.1:0-4724 GCA_964402935.1 uncultured Alistipes sp.
AGAGTTGAAAGTTGAAAGTTTTTTGTGGGTGGTTCTTTGAGCCGCTCAACAAAATAAATAGGGGAATAGCCTTTATCACCGGTGGCTATTCCCCATTTTGTTGCGCTAACTTTCAACTTTCAACTTTCAACTTCTTGAGTCGTAGTTTCATCACGCCAAAGAAGGCCTCGCCGAAGATGCCGCCCGACATCTTCGAAGCGCCTTCACGACGCTCGGTGAAGATAATCGACTCCTCGTGCAGTTTCAGCCCCAGGCGCCAGGCCGTGTATTTCATCTCGATTTGGAAACCGTAGCCCTTCATCTCGATTTCGTGGTGCAGAATCTGCTCCAGGGCACGGCGCGCATAGCAGACAAAACCTGCCGTGGCATCGTGGATGGGCATACCCGTGACGATGCGGACATACTTCGAGGCGAAGTAGGAGATCAAAAGGCGCGACATGGGCCAATTGACGACATTCACCCCCTTGACATAGCGCGAACCGATCACGACATCCGCCCCCGCCTCGGCAGCCGCCACCAGGCGCTCCAAATCGTCGGGGTTGTGCGAGAAGTCGCAATCCATCTCGCAGAGGTAGTCGTATCCCTGCTCCAGACCCCAACGAAAACCGGCGAGGTAGGCCGTACCTAACCCCAGCTTTCCGGCGCGACGAATCAGATGGATGCGCCCGTGGTAGGCCTGTCGATAGCTCTCGACCACGTCGGCTGTACCGTCGGGCGAACCGTCGTCAATGACGAGCAGATCAAATCCGCCCGCAAGCGACATCACCTTCTCGATCATCGCCTCGATGTTCTCGCGCTCGTTGTAGGTGGGTATAATGACAAGTTTTTTCATGGTTTTCACACTTCCGTAGATGCAAAGATAATCTTTTTCCCTGCAACCGAGTACGCTTTTTATAGAAAAATAGTATCTTTGTTCCAAATAAACTTTTTTGAGCCATGAAAAAATTGGTTAAAAACATCCTGATCGGCCTGGTGGCCTTGTTGGCCGTGCTGATCGTCGCTCCGTCGCTCTTGAGTGGCAAGGTGGCCGAGATTGTCAAAACGGAGGCCAATGCCCTGTTGCGTGCTAAACTCGATTTCGAGAAGCTGAACATCAGTCTGTTGCGCCATTTCCCGAACGCTTCGCTCGATTTGAAGGGGCTGACGCTGGTGGGCGTTGAGCGCTTCGAGGGCGATACAATTGTGGCCGCCGAGCGTATCTCGGCCGTGGTCAGCCCCCTCTCGTTATTGACCGGCGATGGCATTGTCGTTAAGAAAGTGTTGCTCAACGAGCCGATGTTGCACGCACGCAAGGAGGCCGATGGCGCGGTGAATTGGGATGTGATGAAACCTGCGGAGGAGTCTGCCGAAACGGTCGAGGAGGCGGTGGCAGAGGCTGCTGCGGAGGGCGAGGAGAGTGCCCCTTCGTCGTTTAAGCTCGCCGTGAAGGATTTCCGCATCACGGATGCCGCGATTCGCTACGAGGATGACTCGAGTAAGATGGCCTTCAGCACCTCGCCCCTGAACCTGCGTCTGAAGGGCGATTTGTCGGCCGCGCAGAGCGAACTCGATTTGAACCTTTTGATGCAGCAGATCTACTTCAAGTCGGGCGTGGTGACGATGCTTTCGGATGCCGAAGCGGAGTTCAATGCCGCGATTGCCGCCGACCTGGAGCACAACCGCTTCTCGTTCGAGAAGAATACGTTGCGCCTGAATGCCATTCAGCTGACCTTGGATGGCTGGGCACAGCTCCTCGAGGATGAAGCCGTGGCGATGGATTTACAGCTCGGCACCTCGCAGGTGCAGTTCAAGGATGTGCTGTCGCTCATTCCGGCCTTCTATACGAAGGATTTCCGTCGCTTGACGGCCGGTGGCGAGCTTTCGCTCGCGGCGTGGGCCAAGGGTGAGATGCGCGGCTCGGCGTTGCCGGCCTTTGCGCTCGAGGCGGCCGTGAAGGAGGGTCGTTTTCAATACGCCTCCCTGCCGAAGGCGGTGACCGATATCAACATCGAAGCCAAGGTTTCGAATCCGGGCGGTGTGATGGATCGCACGGAGGTCGATCTCTCGCGCTTCGGCCTGCGCATGGCCGAGAACAGTGTGAAAGCCACCTTCTACGGCACGAACCTGATTTCGGATCCCGTATTGCGGGCTACGCTCAACGGTAAGGTCGATCTGGGGATGATCGAGGAGGTCTATCCGCTCGAGGATATGCAACTCGACGGTACGATCACGGCCGACATCGCTGCCGGAGGTCGTATGTCCGACCTGGAGAAGCAGCGCTACGAGCAGTTGCAGGCCAAGGGAACGTTCGTTGTGGAGCAGCTGGGGCTTGATATGGAGTCGCTGCCTCCCGTGAAGCTCTCGCGTGCCGCCGCTACGATCTCGCCCTCGGCCATGACTCTCGGCGAGCTGTCGGTGATGGTGGGCGAAAGCGACCTCTCGGCCAACGGTCAGCTGAAGAACTATTTGGGTTACCTCCTGCGAGGCGATAAACTTTCGGGTAGGCTCTATGTGAAGTCCGAGCTGTTGAATCTGAATCAACTGATGGAGTCGATCTCTTCGGAGGAGGAGACGGCCGCCGATCCGACCACGGAGGAGAATCAGCCCGAGGAGGCGATTGCCGAGGAGGCTCCCGAGGGTGTGATTGTCGTCCCCGACAACCTGGATCTTTCGCTCTCGACGAATCTGAAGAAGATTCTTTTCCAGCAGATGACCATCACCGATGTCGAGGGTGGTATGTCGATCAGCGGGGGTGAGCTTTCGCTCAATAAGTTGGCGCTGGGACTTTTTGGCGGTCAGGCCACCGCGTCGGGTCGCTACTCGACGAAGAATCCGGCCGATCCTTCCTTTACGATGGATTTGGCGCTCAAGCAGGCTTCGTTCCAGGAGACCTTCCGCCAGCTGGAGCTGGTGCAGAAGCTCGTGCCGCTCTTTGAGAAGACGGGTGGCAACTACTCGCTTGCGATGGATCTCTCGACGAAAATTGATGAGCAGATGTCTCCTGTGCTGACTTCGGTCAATGCCCACGGTCAGCTTTCGTCGGCCAGCATCCGCCTGCAAAATATCGGCGCGCTCGATGCCCTGGCCAAGGCGCTCAATACGGATAAGCTGACGGTGATCGAGGCCGAGAATGTGCTGATCGACTTTGCGATCCGCGATGGCCGTATCTCGACCGAGCCGTTCGACCTGAAGATGGGCAAGACGAAGATGACCCTTTCAGGCTCGACGGGGTTGGATCAGACGATCGACTACACGGCCAAGGTGACCCTGCCCGAGGGGAGCATCAATGGCGTGCTGAGCACGGTGAATGTCGGCATCGGCGGCACGTTCTCGAAGCCCGAAATCAAGCTCGGCCTGAAGGAGGCGGCGCAGGAGACCGTGAAGAATGTCTTGGACGAGCAGGTGCAGAAACTCACCGGCAGCGAGTCGCTCTCGGCCGAGATAGAGAAGCAGGCCGAGAAGCTCCGCGCGGAGGCCGCTGAGGCGGGTGCGAAGATAGTTTCGGCTGCGGAGGCTCAGCGCGATAAGCTCGTCGAGGAGGCTGCCAAGAAGGGTAAGCTGGCTGAGATTGCCGCCAAGGCGGCGGGCGATAAGCTCGTTAAGGAGGCTCAAAAGCAGGCCGACAACTTGGTGGCGAAAGCCGAAGAACAGATTGCCAAGTTGAACGTTGAAAAGTAAGCGTTGAAAAGTCGAGTGTTGCATCTAACGACTTTTCAACGGTTTCGAAAAAGATTTATTATGGATATTGCATTGGCTGTTATTGCCTTTTTTCTCTCGCTCGTGGGCATCATCGGGTGCATCGTGCCGGTGCTCCCCGGTATCGTACTCAACTACATCGCCCTCATCTGCCTCTATTTCACCTCCTATGCCGAGATCGACACCACGTCGCTCTTCATCTGGCTGGTGGTGGTAGCCCTTGTTTCGCTGGCCGACTTTATCCTGCCGGCCTGGATGACCCGCAAATTCGGTGGCTCGAAGGCAGGCGAGTGGGGTGCTACGATCGGCGTTTTTGTCGGTTTGTTCCTCTTTCCGCCCTTCGGTGTGTTGCTCGCCCCCTTCTTCGGTGCGGTGCTGGGAGAGATGAGCCGTAAATCGGGGACTCCCGAGCAGGCACTCAAGAGCGGCTTCGGCTCGTTCCTCGCGTTTATTGTCGGTACGGGCATCAAACTCATTGTCGCCTTCTGGATGACGGCCGTGGTGATTGCCGCCTGCTGGGCGCCGGTGCGCGACGCTGTTGTATCGCTTTTTTAACGAAAGACCCCAATACATATTTATATAAGATGAAACGAATACTGACCCTTGTGGTGCTGATCGTAGCGATCTTCACCACCGCTTGTAGCAACTACAAGTACGAAAGTGTAAAAGGCGACCCGATGGGTGCGCGCATCTACACGCTCGACAACGGACTGAAGGTCTATATGGCCGTCAATGACGAGGTGCCGAGCATCCAGACCTACATCGCCGTGCGCGTGGGCGGTAAGAACGACCCCGCCGAAACGACCGGTCTGGCACACTATTTCGAGCACCTGATGTTCAAGGGTACTCCCTCGTTCGGTACGCAGGACTATGCGGCCGAAAAGCCCCTGCTGGATGAAATCGAGCGTCTCTTTGAGCTCTATCGCAAGACCGAGGATGAGGCTGAGCGCAAGGCAATCTACCGCGTGATTGACTCGGTGAGCTACGAGGCTTCGAAGATTGCTATCCCGAACGAGTACGACAAGCTCATGTCGGCTATCGGTGCGCAG
>CAYOEE010000136.1:0-3647 GCA_964402935.1 uncultured Alistipes sp.
CACGGAATCCCTTGTCCTTCGAGCGGGTGTAGTAGGGGTAGGCCGTGTTCTTCTCGTTGAAAGCGTGGTTGTAGTAGATGAAATAGATCGGACCGAACGTGCCGTCCTCGTAGATCTCGCGCACGACGCGACCGATGCCGTTACCGTCGTTCGGGTCATCCTTCGGGAAGAGCGAAATACCGTAGTTGCCGATGGCCAGCAGACGATCCGACTTCGAAACAAAGAAGCCTACGCGCTGGTGCATGATGGCGTCGATATCCTTGGCGACGACCGTGCCGTCCTTCGTGAAGCCGTCGGGCACACGGTAGATCGGGAAGAGCACTTCGGGATTGGTCCAGGTGTAGCCGTCTTTCGAGCGCTGGAGCATGGTCATCGAGGGGGGGACGTGCTCATCCACCGGATCGCACAGGTAGTGCATATAGAACGAGCCGCGCCAGTAGGCCATCATCGACTGGTGGTTGTAGGTCCAACCGTTGCCGTTGGTCGTGTGCCCAATGTGGCGGTTGGCGCGCATGGTTTGGATGTTGTGGACACCCATCACGGGCGAGAGTGCTCCGTCGTGCATGTTGGGATTCGAAAGTTCCGAGCCGGTGTAGTGGATGCGGTCATTGTCCTGCGCCGAGGCAGCGTGTGCCAAGGCCAGTAGGCCGACCACCAGGGCCGATTTCTTCAGTAGGTTCATCATGGTTTTGTTCTTTTTTATTTTTTGTTCTTTTTGCTTCGCTTTTTCTCAAGCCCGTTTTTTTCACCCTTTAGGGTGGGTTTTCGAACGCGGGTTTTGGTAGGGGTACATTACCCCAATTTCAATATCGAACGAAAATACGCATAAAAGTTGGATTTAGCTATCAATTATTGCCTTTTTTTTTGTGCTTTTTGAATTTTCGGGCAAAATATTAAAAATTATCCCGTATATTTGTTAATAAGAACAAATACTTTTATAACCACGATCCTATGATACGACGAATTTTAGGAACCCTGGTGGTTGCCGCTTTTGTGCTGGCAGCCCTCCCGACGACGGCCCAGGAGGCCTCGACAGCCGGCCTTACCGATATGCGTAAGAGCCGTTACGCGAAGATGGCCAATGTGCCCCTGGGTGCCGTGCGCTGGACGGGCGGCTTCTGGGGTGAGCGCTTCGAGGTGTATAGCAAAACCTCGGTGCAACACATGTGGAAAATTTGGCAGGCCCCCGAGATTTCGCACGGCTTCCGCAACTTCGAGATTGCAGCCGGAACGTGCGACGGACACCATTCGGGCCCCCCGTTCCACGACGGCGATATGTACAAGTGGATGGAGGGCGTGGCGGCCGTCTATGCCATTACGAAAGATCCGGAGCTGGATCAGATCATGGATACCTTCATCGAGCAGGTCGTCAAGGCTCAGCGCGAGGATGGCTACATCCATACGCCCGTGATTATCGACGAGCGCAACAAGGGCATTGATACCCACAGCCATAAACCCCAGCAGGCGATTGGTACGAAGGTGGGCGGTGCCGACGAGAAGGGCGCTTTTGCCAACCGCCTGAACTTCGAAACCTACAACCTCGGCCACCTGATGATGGCCGGTATCACGCACTACCGTGCCACGGGTAAGCGCACGCTCTTCGAGGCGGCGATCAAGGCCACGGACTTCCTCTGCCACTTCTACGAGACAGCCTCGGCCGAGCTGGCGCGCAACGCCATCTGCCCCTCGCACTACATGGGTGTAACGGAGATGTACCGTGCGACGGGTAATCCCCGCTACCTGGCTTTGGCCAAAAACCTGATCGACATCCGCGGCATGGTCGAGAACGGCACGGACGATAACCAGGATCGCGTACCTTTCCGTGAGCAGTACAATGCCATGGGTCACTCGGTACGTGCCAACTACCTCTATGCCGGTGTGGCCGATGTCTATGCCGAGACCGGTGAGGAGCAGTTGATGAAGAACCTGACGAGCATCTGGCAGGATATCGTGACGCGCAAGATGTACGTCACGGGTGCGTGCGGTGCGCTGTACGACGGCACGTCGCCCGACGGTACGGTCTATGAGCCGGACCTGATTCAGAAGGTGCACCAGAGCTACGGCCGTCCCTACCAGCTGCCGCAATCGACCGCCCACAACGAGACCTGCGCCAACATCGGCAATATGCTCTTCAACTGGCGAATGTTGCAATCGACGGGCGAGGCGAAGTATGCCGAGATTGTCGAGACGGCTCTCTATAACAGCGTGTTGAGCGGTGTGAGCCTCGATGGTAAGCACTACTTCTACACCAACCCCCTGCGTCTGAGCCACGACCTGCCCTATACGCTGCGTTGGTCGAAGATTCGCGAGGAGTATATCACCCTCTGCAACTGCTGTCCGCCGAACACCCTGCGCACGATTTGCGAGGCACAGAACTACGCCTACACGATGTCGGATGATGCCCTTTGGTGTAACCTCTACGGCGAGAGCTGCCTGACGACGACCTATGCCGGCAAGCCCTTCGTGGTGAATCAGAAGACGGGTTATCCCTACGACGGCAAGATCCTCCTCGAGGTGGCCGAGATTGCCAAAAAAAGCCCGATGAAACTCTACCTGCGTATCCCCGAGTGGTGCGACAACGCCACCGTGAAGGTTAATGGCAAGCCCATCAACGTGGCTACGAAGGCCAACACCTATGCCTGTGTGGAGCGCACCTGGAAGAAGGGTGACAAGGTGGAACTGGATCTCGAAATGCGCGTGAAGCTCCTCGAGTCGAATCCCTTGGTGGAGGAGAGCCGCAACGAGACGGTCGTCAAGCGCGGTCCGCTGGTATATTGCCTCGAGAGTTGCGACATCGAGGACGGTAAGAAGATTGACAACGTGCTGATTCCGAGCGATATCAACCTGCAGCCCGTTCCCTATGAGATCGCCGGTTCGAAGATGGTTGCTCTGGAGGGTACGGCTCGCCTGATCGACGAGAAGTCGTGGGAGAACACCCTCTATCGCGAGGTGGGCAAGGCCGATGGCGAGGTGAAGATTCGCCTGATTCCCTACTTCGCGTGGGGTAACCGCGACCACTCGGAGATGACCGTGTGGATGCCGCTCGCACGCTAAAAATCCGTCTGATGGGCTGATGCTGCGTTACGCTTGTGTCCGAAATCCTCACATACGCTTCAGTATGCTGCGGTTTCGGGCACATCGCAAGCCTTGCATCGGCCGTATCATACGAATTTTTCGTATTATACAGAATCGAAAAATCTAAAAAACTGACCTAAATATGAGTACTAAAAAAAGCTCTTTGAAGAGTACCCTGGCGGTATCTCTGACCAACTACCTCGATGCCGGTGCCATTGTGGCCGGAGCCAGCGGATTGACCTTGTGGCAGTCCTACCTCGGCCTTTCGGAGGGTCACCTCGGCTGGCTCAATGCCATTTCGGCCAACTGCCTCGGCGCCGCCATCGGTGCCATCATCGGCGGTTTCCTGGCCGATAAATATGGCCGCAAGATGATCTACACCTACAATATGCTGATCTACATGGTGGGTGTGGCACTGATCATGTGCTCGGTGAACTTCCCGATGTTGCTCCTCGGCTTCCTCGTAACGGGTATCTCGGTGGGCGTGGGTGTTCCCGCCTCGTGGACCTACATTTCGGAGAATTCGGAGGTGGGCAACCGCGGTCGCAACATCGCCATCTCGCAGATGGCCT
>CAYOEE010000136.1:3657-4664 GCA_964402935.1 uncultured Alistipes sp.
CTGGGGTATCGGCCCGCTCATGATCCTGATTCTCGGTACGCTCCTGGCTCCTGCCGTGGGCGATTCGACGGGTGGCCTGTTGTACGGCCTTACGGAGTGGGTCGGCGGCTGGTTTGGCGTAGAGGGTGCTGCCCTGCACGTCTTCTCCTCGCGCATCGTCTTTGCGTCGCTCTTCGTAGTGGCCTTCATCGCCTGGAATCTGCAACGTAAGTTGGACGAGTCGGCCGAGTGGAAGGCCGCCAAGGCCGAGGCCGACAAAGCCCCCTCGACGGGCAGTGTCTTCTCGTCGTTCGGCAAGCTCTTTACGAATAAGACGAACATCTATACGATGCTTTTCCTGGCCGGTATGTACCTGACGTGGAACCTTGTATGCTCGGTGATGGGCTTCTTCCAGCCCCACATCTACGAGACGGCAGGCGGTCTGTCGAACGAGCACGCCAACCTGCTGGCTGCCGGTCAATGGGTAGTGATTATCTTCACCACGTTCATCTTCTCGCTCATCGTCGATAAGGTGAACCAGCGCTGGTTGTATGCCGTGGGTGTGAGCTTCGGTGTGCTGGCCTGGGTGATTGTGATTTTCCTGGGCATCAACAGCCTTTCGGGTCTTCTGTTCTTCACCCTCCTGTGGGGTTTGCAGGCCGGTGTTTCGGTCCAGTCGTTCTACGCCCTTTGGGCTTCGGAGCTTTTCCCCGCGAAGTATCGTGCTGCGGCGCAGGGCGTGATGTTCTTCGTCGTGCGCGGTCTTTCGGCCGTGTGGGGTCTGGTCTTTGTCTATATCTACGGCAACGAGGGTCAGGGCTTTACGCTGGCCGCCTCGATCATGCTCGTCTTCTTCGTTATCTCGCTCCTGATCGGTACGATCGGTGCGCCCGTTACGCGCGGTAAGACGCTGGAACAAATCACTCGTGAGCGCTATGGCGACGACTTCTAAAGCAACCTGGATCTGGTACCCCCCTGACACAGGCTACGTAGTTGGTCTTGTGGGCGGTCGAGGCGAAAAAACCGCC
>CAYOEE010000137.1:0-4639 GCA_964402935.1 uncultured Alistipes sp.
CTGGATATTGATCTGATCGTAACGCTGCTGTTCGAGCAATTCACCCAGCGAGTGGTCGATATAATCTTTGTAAGTCAGCTTCAGGATCGGCTTCTGCACCTCACGGCAGAGCCATACGACCGCCTTGCGCACGAAGCGCGGCGTCCAACTGCACGAGCCGACCAACCAGGGCGTCTCGACGCGCGTCAGGTGTCGGGCAGCACTCTCATCGACCACCACTTCGATGTTCGAATGGGCTTGCAGGCAGGTGGCAGGCACTTGCGCGGCAGGCTCACCCTCCACGACACGGCGGATGATCTGCGACTTCTCCTCACCCCAGGCCATGAGGATGATGCGGTCGGCCCGCATGATGGTATCCAGCCCCATCGTAATGGCCATGCGGGGGGTATTCTCCATGCCGAAGAAGGCCTTGGACTGAATCGTGCGCGTGTTGTGCGTGAGCTGCACAAGGCGCGTGCGCGACTTGATGTAGGAACCCGGCTCGTTGAAGCCCAACTGCCCGTCTTCACCCAGGCCGATGATCATCAGGTGAATCTTGCGCAACTTCTTGTCGTAGGACTCGCAGTAGGCCGAGACCTCCTCCTCGGGAGCTGTACCCTTGAGGATGTGGATGTTCTCGGGCAGGATGTCGATGTATTTCAAAAACTCCTCGTGAATGCGGTAGTTACGGCTTTCAGGCTCGGTGGGGGCAATCGGATAGAACTCGTCGAGCGAGCAGACCGCCACGTTGCGGAACGACACCTCCCCCGCCTCGTAACGACGCACCAATTCGCGGTAAAGTCCCAGCGGTGTGCGTCCCGTCGTCAGTCCCAGCACAAAGGGCTGCTGATCCTCGTAGATCTCGTTGGGCAGGAAGACCTCGTTGTAATTGCGGATCGCCTTGACAATCAGATCGGCCACATGCTTCACCCCTTCGTACTCGTTCTCATAGACCTGGGTACGCATCCGTTCATAGCGACGCAAAATATCTCGCGGGGTTGATTCGGCTCTCAGGCCGCCATCTTTCGGCAGGGTAAACTTGTTATTCATAGCGCACGTTTGGTTTACTGCGGAATAAAGATATAGGTAATCGTACCCGTCTGCCGTTCGGGAGCCGAGGGGTCGATATTAAAGCGTGAGGCGCGGGCCGCGCTGACAGCCGTTTCGCGCATACAGTCATCACCGCCCGACTCCACACGCGCTGCAATTACCTCGCCACCACGATCCACCGTGATGCGCACCACCACATCGCCTCCCGACTCGCAACGGTAGGCCGGAATGTGAAGGTATTTCGAGGTGCGCACGGGATTTGTCAGCGAAAAGGAGACCGTGACGCGCCCTTTCACGCGCTGATCCTGCTTCTCGTCCGACTCCCCCTCGTTGCCTCGCTCGGCCTGGAGTGCTCGCTCTTCGGCCAGCCCTTGCTCGTAGGCCTCGCGGTTGGCCCGCATCTGAGAGGCCGCCTCCTGCGCCGCATCGTTCAGCGCCGCCGTATTCGTACCGCGGTCATCCTTCAGGCGCTCATCGGTCGCATTTTCGTTCGATACGCGGTTTTGAATCGATCGCCAATCGAGCTGCTCCTGCTGCATCTTGCGACGAATCTCCTCCTCGAGGCGATCGCGCTCATCCTCCAGCGCCGCCAAATCTTGCAGGTCGATAAACATCCCCTGCATCGAATTACGCTTACCCACAACAATCTTAGCCGATACGAAAGCGATCATCAACACCAGGTAAGTAATCAACGTCACACACAGGCCGATGCGGTGGCGATAGGTCCACTCGCCGGCATCCTCGCGCTCGGTACCAAACGGCAAATCGAGCCGTTTCCGACGACGGCGGATCGGTTTTTCGGTTTGATTGGCCGCCGGGTGCGACGACGGAGTATGTTCTGAGGCCGGTTGTGTCATAGCGTATATTCTCTATCAACGAACAAAAATAGTGATTTTCGCCGATAGTTGTATCATTTTTCTCGGCTTTTCTCGCACGCACGCGCAAATCGTGAAATAAATTTGGTAATCACGAGATAAAACCGTATCTTTGGACGATAAAAAACACCGAAAAGCGTTTTAATTGGCGACTTTTCGGATGAACATTTAGGACAAAACGAACAAAAATAAACCTTTATCGCATGAGCACAAAACAGCAAACCTTAAAGGCTCCCATTACCTTCTCGGGCCACGGTCTTCACACGGGCGTCAAAGCCACGATGACGGTTCATCCGGCAGCTGCCGACCACGGCATCGTCTTCCGCCGCATCGACCTCGAAGGTCAGCCGACCGTTCCGGCCCTTTGTGACTATGTAACCGACACCTCGCGCGGTACGACCATCGAGTCGGGCGCAGCGCGTGTAAGCACCATTGAGCACCTCATGTCCGCCCTCTGGACCTTGGGCGTGGACAATGCACTGGTCGATATCGACGGCCCGGAGGCTCCGATCATGGATGGTTCGGCCCGCGAATATGCCCGCGCCATCGAGGAGACGGGCACCGTCGAGCAGGAGGCCGAGCGCAACTACTTCCACATCACCGAAAAGATGGTCTATACGATCCCCGAAAAGGGCGTGGCCGTGATTCTCTACCCCGACGACGAGTTCTCTGTTTCGCTTCATGTGGACTACAACTCGAAGGTCATCGGCAACCAATACGCCACGTTCAATCCGGGTGACGACTACGCAGCCAAAATCTCGCCCTGCCGCACCTTTGTCATGCTGCACGAGTTGGAGCCGCTGCTGAAGATGAACCTGATCAAGGGTGGCGATTTGGACAACGCCATCGTGGTGGTCGAGAACGAGGTTTCGGAGGAGACACAGGAGCACCTCCGCAAGCTCTTTAACAAGCCCGGTCTTGAGATCGAGCGCGGTTTCCTCACCGAGCTTCGTTTCAACAACGAGCTGGCTCGCCACAAGCTGCTCGACCTGCTGGGCGACTTCGCCCTGCTGGGCATGCGCATCAAGGGTCGTGTATGGGCTACCCGTCCGGGGCACTACGCCAATACGGAGTTCATGAAGCAGCTCAAGCAGAGCATCCGCCGCAGCGGCGAGAAGCCCCGCTTCAAGTACAACCCCAAGAAGCCGGCACTGCTCGATATCAACGACATCCGCAAGCTTCTGCCCCACCGTCCCCCGTTCCTGTTGGTGGATCGCATCTTCCACTGCGACACCACGTCGATCGGCGGCATCAAGAACGTGACGATGAACGAGCCCTTCTTCGTGGGTCACTTCCCCGAAGAGCCTGTTATGCCGGGTGTCCTGCTCGTCGAGGCGATGGCTCAGTGCGCCGGTATCATGATCCTCAAGACGGTCGATGAGCCGGAGAAGTACTCCACCTACTTCATGAAGATCGACGAGGTGAAATTCAAGCGCAAGGTGATTCCGGGCGATCAGGTACAGTTCGAGGTGCGCCTCCTGGAGCCGATTCGTCGCGGTGTCTGCAAGGCCGAGGGTAAGGCTTTCGTAGGCGACCAGCTGGCCTGCGAGGGCGTGATGATGGCCCAGGTAGTCAAGAACAAGTAATCAAATCAACCCAAACTATACGCCTTATGATCAGTAATTTAGCTTATGTACATCCCGACGCAAAGTTGGGTAAAGACGTCGTAGTAGAGCCTTTTGCCTACATTGCCGGCGATGTCGTAATCGGTGACGGTTGCTGGATCGGCCCGGGTGCCGTAATCCACGATGGAGCCCGCATCGGCAAATGTTGCAAGATTCACACGGCCGCCTCGATTTCGTGCCTGCCGCAGGATTTGAAATTCGTTGGCGAGAAGACCACCGCCGAGATCGGTGACTATAACGATATCCGCGAGTATGTGACCATCAGCCGCGGTACGGCCTCGAAGGGCAAGACCGTCGTTGGCGACCACAACCTGCTGATGGCCTATGTCCATGTGGCTCACGACGATGTCGTGGGTAGCCACTGCGTCATCGCCAACCGCGTATCGCTGGCCGGTGAGGTAACCGTGGGCGACTGGGTCGTAATCGGTGGCCATGTGGCCGTACACCAGTGGTGCACGATCGGCGATCACGCCATGATTCAGGGCATGACGGGCCTTACGCAGGATGTGCCCCCCTTCATCATCGTGCGCAATGCCGAACCGGCACGTTACGCCGGCCTGAACAAGGTGGGTCTTTCGCGTCGCGGTTTTACGGAGGAGCAGATCAAGGCGATCCAGGACTCGTGCCGCATCCTTTTCCAGAGCGACATGAACTACATGAACGCCTGCGACGAGGTGGAGCGCACCATTCCTCAATCCAAGGAGCGCGATATGCTGATCGACTTTATCCGCCAATCCAAACGCGGTATCGTGAAGCCTTTCCACGGAAGATAAGAAAAAGCCTCGGTGATTGCCGAGGCTTTTTTTTAGAGGAAAGAGGAAAGAGGAAAGAGGAAAGAGCAAAGAGGAAAGAGCAAAGAGGAGAGAGCAAAGAGGAGAGAGCGAAGAGGAGAGAGCGAAGAGCAAAGATATTAAAGAAAGACGTCATCCTGAGGGCGTTTTTCAGTGGCCTCAGTAGTCCCGGCAACCCTATCCGCCCTATCCGCCCTTCTCGCCCTTCTCGCCCTTTCCGCCCTCTCCCCTCTTACCCGCTCTGATTTTTCGAAATTCCCGCCAAAAAAAATCACCGAACGTTTGGATAATCAAGACTTTTGCGCTATATTTGCAACAG
>CAYOEE010000138.1:0-4638 GCA_964402935.1 uncultured Alistipes sp.
ATCTTCCCGGAGCAGGATTTCTCGATTGCCGATTATGGCGCTGTGGCAGGGGGCGAAGTGCTTAACACGGAGGCCATAGCCCGCACGATCGAGGCCTGCCATCAGGCCGGTGGCGGGCGCGTTCTTGTGCCTGCGGGCGAGTGGCTCACAGGCCCGATCCACTTCAAGAGCAACATCAATCTGCACCTCGAAAAAGGGGCAACGTTGCGCTTTACGGACAATCCGTCGGACTACCTGCCGGCCGTTATGACCTCGTGGGAGGGTCTGGAGTGCTACAACTACTCACCCCTGCTCTATGCCTTTGAGTGCGAGAATGTCGCCATCACGGGAGAGGGCACGTTAGCCCCCATCATGGATACCTGGCGCACCTGGTTCAAGCGCCCCGCTCCGCACATGGAGGCACTCAAGAAGCTCTACACGATGGCCTCGACCAATGTCCCCGTCGAGGAGCGTCAGATGGCCGTGGGTGAGAACAACCTCCGCCCCCACCTGATTCACTTCAACCGTTGCAAGAATGTCCTGCTCGACAGTTTCAAGATCCGCGAAAGTCCCTTCTGGACCATCCACCTCTATATGTGCGACGGGGGTATTGTCCGCAACCTCGATGTGTATGCCCACGGGCACAACAACGACGGTGTCGATCTGGAGATGAGCCGCAACTTCCTCATCGAAGATTGCGTGTTTGATCAGGGCGATGATGCGGTGGTCATCAAGGCCGGTCGCAACCAGGATGCCTGGCGACTGAACTCCCCCTCGGAGAATATCGTCATCCGCAACTGCTCGGTACTCCAAGGCCATGTCCTGCTGGGCATCGGCAGTGAGATGTCGGGCGGTGTGCGCAACGTCTATATGCACGACTGCGAGGTGCGCGACTCGGTGTTCCGCCTCTTCTTTGTCAAGACGAACCACCGTCGTGGCGGTTTTGTCGAGAATATCTGGATGAAGCGCGTCCAAGCCGAGGCTATGCAGCGTGTGATGGAGGTCGATATGGATGTATTGTACCAGTGGCGCGACCTGGTACCCACCTACCAAGACAGCATCACACGCATCCGCGGACTCTACATGGATGGCGTGACGTGCAAGCGCACGCAGGCGATCTACGACCTGAAGGGCGATCCGCGCAAACCGATCCGCGAGGTCGAGATCCGCAACCTCTCCGTCGGCGAGGTGACCGAGTTTGTCAAGCATGTGGTCAATGCCGAGGAGATCGTCGAAGAGAATATTCAATACACGCTTGAAAAATAACCCACCATGAAACGACTGCACCGACTGTGGGGCATGGCTTTCGCCCTCTGTCTGACAACTGCGACCATGGCCCAACCCGCCTACGACTTCATGAAACTTCAGCGCGAAGAGCTGGGGCGTGGCGTGGTAGCCATCCGTGAGAACACCTCCGAGATTGCCCTTTCGTGGCGCTACCTCTCCTCCGACCCGATCTCGACCTCGTTCAACATCTACCGCAACGGAGAGAAGATTGCCGAAGTGCCCGCCTCGACGGGTACGTTCTACCGCGACAGCTACCCCTCAAGCGAGGCGGTACGCTACGCCGTAAAACCGGTGGTGGATGGCCGCGAGACGAACCACAAAAATGGCGAATATACGCTGCCGGCCAACGCACCGATCGGTTATATCGACATTCCGCTCCTCAAACCGGCGGACGGGGTAACCCCCTCGGGCGAGAAATACACCTACAATCCGAACGATGCCTCGATGGGCGATGTGGATGGCGACGGCGAGTTTGAGATTATCCTCAAATGGGATCCCTCGAATGCACACGACAATGCACACGACGGCTATACGGGCAATGTCTATTTCGACTGCTACCGCCTCACGGGCGAGCACCTGTGGCGCATTGACTTGGGGCACAATATCCGCGCCGGAGCACACTACACGCAGTTCATGGTCTTCGACCTCGATGGCGACAACCGCGCCGAGGTGGTGATGAAGACCTCGGACGGCACGGTCGATGGTACGGGCAAGGTCATCGGCGATGCCACGGCCGACTACCGCGAGAAGGGCTTTACGAGCAACGAATTCCGCGGTCGCACGCCCCGCAATCAGGGTCGCATCCTGACGGGCAACGAGTACCTGACGGTCTTCAACGGCCTGACGGGTGCCGCGATGCAGACCATCGACTATGTCCCCGCGCGTGGCAACCTGGCCGATTGGGGCGATACGCGCGCCAACCGCAGCGACCGCTACCTGGCCTGCGTGGCATACCTGGACGGGGTACATCCCAGCGTAGTGATGTGCCGCGGCTACTACACGCGTGCCGTCTTGGCCGCCTTCGATTGGAACGGCAAGGAGCTGACGCAACGCTGGATTTTCGACAGCAACAACCCGGGATGTGAGGCCTATGCCGGCCAAGGCAACCACAACCTCCGCGTAGGCGATGTGGATGGCGACGGTTGCGACGAGATCATCTACGGCTCGTGCGCCATCGACCACAACGGCAAGGGACTCTACTCGACCGGCATGGGGCACGGCGATGCCATGCACCTGATGCAGTTCTCGCCCGACATGGCCGGATTGCAGGTGTGGGATTGCCACGAGAATCGTAGGGACGGCTCTTCGTTCCGCGATGCCGCCACGGGCAAGGTGCTCTTCCAAATCAAGAGCAAGACGGACGTAGGTCGTTGCATGGCAGCCGATGTAGATCCGCGCCACAAGGGTGTGGAGATGTGGTCGCTCGACTCGCACGGTGTTCGCAACCTCCAAGGCGATGCGATCCGTTCGTCGATCGATAGTTTCTCGGTCAATATGGCCGTCTGGTGGGATGGCGATCTGCTGCGTGAGTTACTCGACGGCAATCGCATCACGAAATACGATTGGGAGGAGGACATCTGCCGTCCGATCATGATTTTCAACGGAGCAGTATCGAACAACGGCACGAAATCGACCCCTACGCTGCAAGGCGACATCCTCGGCGATTGGCGCGAGGAGGTACTGCTGCGCACGGAGGACAATTCGTCGTTCAGACTCTATGTCACGCGCATAGCGACCGAGTATCGTTTCCACACCTTCCTCGAAGATCCCGCCTATCGCATCAGCATAGCCACGCAGAACGTGGCCTACAACCAGCCCACGCAGCCCGGTTTCTACATCGGTGCCGACCTCAAAGAGGGGCTTTTCAGAGGCTATAAAATTCAAAACAAATAAACTACCATCACCATGAATGTAAAAACACTCAGCTTGCTGATTGCCCTGTCGCTGGTTGCCTGCACGGGGGCAAACAATCAATCGAAAGAGGAGGTACAGAACGACTCGAACACGCCGCTCCACCTCCTGCAACCCGCCTACAACACCCCCTACGGCCCGCTGGCCACGGAGGATATCAAGGCCGACATGGATCGCGTGCTGCGCTACCTGGAGGAGAGCACCCCGACGCGTGTCGTGAATAAGGAGAGCGGCGAACAGATCACGGATTTCTCGCTCATCGACGCCAATTCGCAGCTCGAGCGCGGAGCTTTCCGCCTGGCGAGCTACGAGTGGGGCGTAACCTACTCGGCGATGCTGACCGCTGCCGAGGCGACGGGTGACGAGGCCTACTACGACTATGTGGCCGACCGCTTCAAGTTCCTTGCCGAGGTAGCACCCCACTTCCGCAAGCTGCTCGACGAGGGCGGAAAGATCGACGGCCAGATGCGCCAGATTCTGACCCCGCACGCCCTGGACGATGCCGGTGCCGTATGTGCCGCCATGATCAAGGCGCAGCTGGGCAACCCCGAGTTGAACCTCAAGCCCCTGATCGAGAACTACATGGACTTCATTCTCAACAAGGAGTACCGCCTCGCAGACGGCACGTTTGCCCGCACCCGCCCGCAGCACAACACGCTCTGGCTGGATGATATGTTCATGGGTATTCCGCCCATCGCGTGGTACGCCTGCCTGGACGATGTGAAGCGCGAGGCCTGCCTCAAGGAGACGGTGCGCCAGGTGCTCCAATTTGCCGACCGTATGTGGGTTCCCGAGAAGAACCTCTTCCGCCACGGCTGGGTCGAGGGTATGCAGGATCACCCCGCTTTCCACTGGGGAAGAGCCAACGGTTGGGCACTTTTGACCATGAGCGAGGTGCTGGATGTACTGCCTGAGAACTACCCCGGACGTGCCAAAATTTTGGAGCTTTTCCGTGCTCATGTTCGCGGTTTGGCCGCCTGCCAGAGCGGTGAGGGGCTGTGGCACCAGCTGCTGGATCGCAACGATTCGTACCTCGAGACCTCGGCCACGGCCATCTATGTTTACTGCTTCGCCCACGCCATCAACAAAGGCTGGATTGACCCGATGGCCTACGGCCCTGTAGCTCAGCTCGGTTGGCACGCCGTCACGACCCAGATCAACGAGCTTGGTCAGGTCGAGAACACCTGCGTAGGTACGGGTATGGCCTTCGACCCCGCCTTCTACTACTACCGTCCGGTGAATGTCTATGCTGCCCACGGCTACGGCCCGGTACTTTGGGCAGGTGCCGAGATGATCAAGATGCTGAAAGGGCAGCACCCCAAGATGAACGACAGCGCCATTCAGTACTACCGCACGGAGCAAAAGACCACATCGCCCATCTTCCACGTCGAGGATGGCGGCCAAAACTAAGAAGCTGTTTAAAATTTATTTGCTTCATTCTTTTACGCTCTTTCCGACTCC
>CAYOEE010000139.1:0-4637 GCA_964402935.1 uncultured Alistipes sp.
AACATGCCCATGCTGGGCGTACCAAAGAACGAGCGACCCGAAACGGGTCGCTCGTTCTTCATAAGTCCCTCTCGAAAGAGGCATCTTGTTCTCTTTTATTGCGTCTAGAAAGGCTTTTAAGCCTCCTCCCAGTTCAGGATCTTGCGGAAGTCGAACTCCTCGGGGTTCTCCACATAGGCCTTGGCAGCCTCGTAGTCGGCCGGCGTGATGGCGTTGATGATATTCTCAACCACCGACGAGAACTTATCCGAGTTGATATCGACCAGACGGGGCGGAATCTTGCCCGTCACGGGATCCTGCAAATCCTTCAGGTAGAGCGGAGCCACGTTGCCCTCCGAATCGACATAGACCATGCAACCGGTCTTTCCCTCCGAGAAGAGCTTGTGAACACCGATACCCAGCTCCGAGCAGTAGGTCAAATCGTAAGCAATCGGGGTCTGGCAACGTACCTCGTAACCCAGCTCCACGGGACGGCTCTTGACCTTCAGGCCGATAGCCTTCACCTTCTTCTCGATCATCTCGTTGAAGATGTGAGCCTTCGAAACTTTACCCAACTCGGGGTGACCGTGCTCGTCATACGAGAAGTGGATGCCGCTCTTGGCGATCTCCTCGTCCGAAAGCGAGTGGAATACACCCTCCGAAATCACGGCAGCGCCGTAATCCATGCCCATAATCTTGCGCTTGATGATGGCCGAGATCACCAGGTTCACGATCTTATCCACCGTAATCTCCGTCTTGTCGAACATCTCCGGGATTACGATCATGGGGTAGTGGCAAGCCTCACCGATACCGAATGCCAGGTGACCTGCCGAGCGACCCATGGCAGCCAGCACAAACCAGTTACCACTCGTGCGTGCATCGACATAGACGGCACGGGCAATCACGGCACCCTTGTCCTTAGCCGACTCGTAGCCGAACGTCGGCGTACCCTTCGGCAACGGAAGGTCGTTGTCGATCGTCTTCGGAACGTGGATGTTGGCAATGGGGTACTGCTTGGCCTCCAAGAACTTGGCGATGCGGTTAGCCGTCGAAGCGGTATCGTCGCCACCCACCGTTACGAGCAACTTGATGTTGTTGTCGGTGAAGAACTTGAGGTTGAAATTATTTTCAAAATCCGAATCCTTCGGCTTGAAACGGCTCATCTGCAAGAACGAACCGCCTTGGTTGAAGATGGCATCAGCCATACCGAAGTCGATCTCGACGGTACGGGGAGCGGGGTTGAAAAGGCCCGTATAACCCTCGTGCAGACCAATCACCTTGTAGCCGTGGTGAAGGAACGTTTTGGCAACACTGCCGACTACGGTATTCATACCGGGAGCCGGACCGCCACCTGTCAGAATTGCAATAGCTTCTTTCATGGTATTAAAATGGTTATGTTAATTTCGTGTTCATGCACATATATCGTTCAAAAGTACAATTTTTATTTGAATCTCACAAATAAAAAAATCACCGGCCACTCATTTTGTAACACTTTAGCTCCTAAAACGCAAAAAGAGGCGTCAGGATTTCTGCTTTACATATAAAATCACTATATTTGCGCGTTATAGTCACCTATAAAACCGAATGGTATGAAAAGAATTAAATTGGCCGTTCTGACACTGTTAGGGTTTTCGACCGCCTGCTCGACGGTGAAGAACACGACGACAAACCAAACCCAGCTCCCGACCGAGGAGACCACCCCCGCGGGTGTTGCCCCCAAGGTCGACACGGCGGGCGCAGCAACGATTCAGCGCATCAAACTCATGTACGGTGTGCCGTCGCCCCAGGCCTCGACCGAGAGCCGAACTGACGCGGAGCGTGCGGAAACGACCGAGAAAAGCAACCAATAACGCATGGGGAGCTGTCGTCCGAGCCTTCGAAAGCGACTCGGGTTGCGCCTGTTTGCGGATCTGTACCGCGATCGGGTAGCGGCCCGACGGCTCGACACACTCTTTTGGGAATGCACCCTGCGTTGCAACCTCAGTTGTCGTCACTGCGGCAGTGATTGTCGCATCGACCCCGCAATGCAGGATATGCCCCTGAAGGACTTCCTGAGGGTGCTCGACGAAGAGATCACCCCGCATGTTGATCCGCGCGAGGTGCTCATCATCTTCTCCGGTGGCGAGGTGCTCCTCCGCGAGGATTTGGAGGAGGCCGGAAAAGAGGTAACCCGTCGCGGTTATCCGTGGGGGATGGTTACGAACGCCATGGCGCTGAGCGAGAAACGCCTGGCAAGTCTCGTCGAGGCAGGGCTGAAGAGCATCACGATCAGCATCGACGGTTTTCGTGCCGAGCACCTCTATGTACGCCGCCATGCCGAGAGTTTCGACCGCGCAATGATGGCACTAAGCTACCTGCGCAACTATCCGCAACTGGCCTTCGATGTCGTCACCTGCGTCACACCGGCCATGGTTCCGAAGCTGGATGCCTTCAAGGAGGTTTTGATTCGAGAGGGAGTACCCGCCTGGCGTCTCTTCTCGATCTTTCCGGCCGGACGCGCCAAGGAGGACAAGACCTTGCAGCTCAGCCCCGAGGAGCTGAAAAAGGTGCTGGATTTTATCCGCAGCACCCGACGCGAGGGACGCATCGATCTTTCATATGCCTGCGAGGGATTCTTAGGCAACTACGAAAGCGAGGTGCGCGACCACTTCTACCAATGCGCTGCGGGCGTATCGGTTGCCTCGATTCGGGTCGATGGCTCGATTTCGGGATGCACCTCGATTCGCGCCAATTACCACCAGGGCAACATCTACCGGGATCGCTTCTGGGAGGTGTGGCAAAAACGCTTCGAGCCTTTCCGCGACCGCAGTTGGGCGCAGACCGGAAAATGCGCCGCGTGCGATATGTGGCGCTATTGTCAGGGTGGAGGTATGCACCTGCGCGACGAACAAGGCGAGTTGATGTATTGCCACTACGAAAAGCTAAAGCAAAGTAAGAAATAAAACAATATAAATAATTAAAATTCACTAAATTTAGATTTATGAAAAATCTTTTCTATCGCTTATTTGCGTGCATCGTGGCTCTCTGCGCCGTACAGACCTTGTCGGCTCAGGAGGTAGCCTGGAAGATGACGGCCGGCGAGATCGAAGAGGGTCATTGTCGCGTTGTGCTGACGGCCGAAATTCCCGAAGGTTACCACATGTACGACCTGGGGCCGTATGTGGGTGGCCCGACCGCCACGTCGATCCTCTTCACGGTCGAGGGTGGCGAGACGGATGGCGAGCTGAAGGCGCTCACCGAGTCACACAAGGCCTACGACGATATCTTTATGATGGAGATCGGCACCTACGAGACGGTTGCCGAGTTTGAGCAGTGGATTCGCTTGGACGGGGAGGGTGCGCGTGTCACGGCACAGCTCGAGTGGCAGATCTGCAACGATACGGGCTGCATCCCGGGTGACACGGAGCTGACCACCGAGATCGGCCAAGCAGCCGAGGTTGCTCCCACTCCGAGCGAGGAGGTTGTCGAAGGCCCGAAAGATGCCGCCGGCAGCGGTTCGCTCTGGTCGCTCATTATCGAGGCCATCTTGTGGGGCTTTGCCGCACTTTTGACCCCCTGTGTCTTCCCGATGGTACCTATGACCGTATCGTACTTCCTCAAGGGCGAGGGTGGTGTAACGATGGGTCGTCTGCGTGCCGCCCTCTACGGTCTGTTCATCGTGGGTCTTTACACGCTGCCCATTGCCGCCATCATCCTCATTACGCGCCTGGTAGGCGGTGATGCCGTGACGGCCGACATCTTCAACTGGCTCGCTACTCACTGGTTGCCGAACGTGATCTTCTTCCTCGTTTTCATGGTCTTTGCAGCCTCGTTCTTTGGCGCTTTCGAGATCACGATGCCCTCGTGGATGGTCAATAAGAGCGATTCGAAGGCCGACACGAAGGGTCTGGGCGGTATCTTCTTCCTGGCGCTGACGCTGGTTCTCGTTTCGTTCTCGTGCACGGGTCCGATCGTGGGTTCGGTGCTGATCAAATCGACCTCAGGCGAGTTCTGGACGCCGATCCTCACGATGCTTGCCTTCTCGATCGCCTTTGCGCTTCCGTTCACGATCTTCGCCTTCTTCCCCTCGATGCTGAAGAACCTGCCGAAGAGTGGCGGTTGGTTGAACTCGGTGAAGGTCGTTATCGGATTTATCGAGGTGGCACTGGGTCTGAAGTTCCTCTCGGTAGCCGATCAGGTGTACCACTGGGGCATCCTCGACCGCGAGGTTTATCTCGCCATCTGGATCGTAGTCTTCACCCTCCTGGGCTTCTATCTGCTCGGTAAGCTGAAGTTCGCCCACGACAGCGAGGTGAAGTATGTAAGCGTAACGCGCCTCTCGCTGGCCATCGTCGTATTCTCGTTCGTGGTCTATCTGATTCCGGGTATGTGGGGTGCTCCGCTGGCCAAGCTCTCGGGCTACCTGCCTCCCATCACGACGCAGGATTTCGTGCTGGGTAGCGAGGGTAGTGCTCCGTCGCAGGGTGTAGCCGTATCGGCCACGCAGCAGGGCCGCAAATACAGCGACAAGCTCCACCTGCCGCATGGCTTGGAGGGTTTCTTCGACCTGAAGGAGGCCGAGGCCTATGCTGCTGAGGTGGGTAAGCCGATCTTCCTCGATTTCACGGGCCACGGTTGCGTGAATTGCCGCGAGATGGAGATGCGCGTATGGTCCGACC
>CAYOEE010000140.1:0-4631 GCA_964402935.1 uncultured Alistipes sp.
AATTCCGACACCTATATTGTTTATCCTAAAACTCTGAGGTAAAGTGGAATTTAATATCGGGGAACTTCTCCTGCGCCAATGCCAAAGCATAACTTGTATCTGCCAAGAAGACATCGCGGTCGTGCTTGTCCTTTGCCATATTGGCGTGCTTGCGGCGTTTGAAGTCATCAAGTTGTGCGGCGTTGTCGCTCTCAATCCAGCAGGCCTTGTGAATGGAGATAGGCTCCCAGCGACACTTTGCACCGTACTCATGCTCCAAGCGGTACTGAATAACCTCGAACTGCAACTGTCCCACCGTGCCGATAATCTTGCGACCATTCAGCGAGGAGGTAAACAACTGCGCCACACCCTCGTCCATAAGTTGGTCGATACCCTTTGCCAACTGCTTGAACTTCATCGGGTCGGCATTTTCAATATAACGGAACAACTCGGGCGAGAACGAAGGGATACCTGTGAATTTCAACTTTTCACCCTCGGTAAATGTATCGCCAATCTTGAAAGTTCCCGTATCGTGCAGGCCGACAATATCTCCCGGGTATGCAAAGTCGATTACCGACTTCTTCTCGGCCATAAAGGCTGTCGGCGAGGAGAACTTCAGCTGCTTGCCGCTACGCACATGGAGGTAGTTTTTATTGCGCTCGAACTTACCCGAACAGATCTTCATAAAGGCGATGCGGTCGCGGTGGTTCGGGTCCATATTGGCGTGAATCTTAAAGACAAAGCCCGTCATCTTCGCTTCATCGGGGTTCACGGTGCGCTCCACCGTCGGGGCGGGACGCGGCGAGGGGGCGATGCGGATAAAGCACTCCAGAAGCTCTCGCACACCGAAGTTATTCACGGCCGAACCGAAGAATACGGGGGCCAGCTCACCACGCAGGTAGGCCTCGTGGTCAAACTCGTCATAGACACCCTCCACCAGTTCGACATCCTGACGCAGCTGGTTGGCATAACGCTCCCCGATGTAGCCGTCCAGCTCGGGCGACGAGAGGTCCGAAAAATCGACCGTCGAGGCATCTGCCGTCAGCTTCTCGTCCGAGGTAAAGAGCGAGAGATTCTTCTCGTAGAGGTTATACACGCCCTTGAACGTCGGGCCGTTCGAGATGGGGAACGCAAGCGGGCGCACCTTGATTTTCAGCTCCGCCTCGACCTCATCCAGCAGTTCGAAAGGCTCTTTCGAGGGGCGGTCCAACTTATTGATAAAGACGATCACGGGCGTATTGCGCATACGACAGACATCCATCAGTTTGCGCGTCTGCGCCTCGACACCCTTCGCACCGTCGATGACGATGATGACCGAATCCACGGCCGTCAGCGTGCGGTAGGTATCCTCGGCAAAGTCCTCGTGACCCGGCGTATCGAGGATGTTGATCTTCGCGCCCTGGTACTCGAAACCCATGACCGACGTAGCGACCGAGATACCGCGCTGGCGCTCGATCTCCATGAAGTCTGAGGTGGCTCCCTTCTTGATTTTATTGCTCTTCACCGCACCGGCCACATGAATAGCTCCACCAAAGAGCAGGAGCTTCTCCGTGAGGGTCGTCTTACCGGCATCGGGGTGAGCGATGACGGCAAAGGTTCTTCTTCGTGTAATTTCCTCTTGTAAAGTCATTTATATTCGTTTATTAGCAATCAGCATTCAGCTGTCAGCTTTTAAGGGCTGGAAAGTGGCTCGAGGTTGTCGGGCTTTTAGCCTGGGGCCGCTGGGGCTACTGAGGCTACTGAGGCCACTGAAAAACTTTCAACTCTTATCTCTTTCCTCTTTGCTCTTTGCTCTTTCCTCTTTTCTCTTAATTCTTCTTATAGTCGGTATTGTAGTGGCAACCCACCGAGTCCTGCAACTCGCGACCCTGCTTGATCACCAGGTACGCCACCGCAATCATGTTGCGCAGTTCGCACAGCTCGCGCACGGGCTTCGTCTTGTTGTAAAGCTCCTCGGTCTCCTCGAAGAGGATCGAGAGGCGGTGCATGGCGCGCTTAAGCGAAAGGTTCGAGCGGACGATGCCCACATAGTTCGACATGATCGACTGCACCTCGCGCTTCGACTGGATGAGCATCAACATCTCCTCGGTGTGCTGCGTACCCTCGAAGTCCCAATCGGGAATACCCTCCTGGAAACCAACCTTTTCGAAACGCTCGATCGTATGTTTGGCCGCCTGATCGCCATAGACCACCGCCTCGATGAGCGAGTTCGAAGCCAGACGATTCGCACCATGCAGACCCGTGCAGGAGGCCTCACCCAAGGCGTAGAGGCGCTTGATGGAGGTCTGTCCGTGCAGATCGACCTTCACACCGCCACACGAGTAGTGAGCCGCAGGCGTGACGGGAATCCAATCCTTCGTGATGTCGATCCCGATCGAGAGGCACTTCTCATAGATATTGGGGAAGTGGTCGCGGATCGCCTCGGCAGGCTTGTGCGTGACGTCGAGATAGACATAATCTTCACCGCGACGGGTCATCTCGCGGTAGATGGCACGAGCCGTAATATCGCGCGGTGCGAGCGACTTCATCGGGTGGTATTTATCCATAAACTCCTCGCCGTTTTGCAGGCGGAGAATCGCGCCAAAGCCACGCATCGCCTCCGTAATGAGGAAGTTAGGCGTTTCACCCGGGTTGTAGAGGGTCGTGGGATGGAACTGGATAAACTCCATATTCTCGGTAATGGCCTTCGCACGGTGGCACATGGCAATACCGTCACCCGTAGCCACATGGGGATTCGAGGTCGAGGAGTAGATCTGACCGCAGCCACCCGTGGCAACAACCGTAAAGCGGGAGAGCATGGTCTGGATTTCGCCCGTCTTCTCGTTCAGGACATAAGCACCGAAGCAGGTGATGTTGCGCGTGTGGCGCGTCACGAACTCGCCCAGGTGGTGCTGCGTCAAAAGATCGACCGCAAAGTGGTGCTCCAAGACGGTGATGTTGGGGTGCTGGCGCACCGATTGGATGAGCGCACGCTCGATCTCGGCTCCCGTGAGGTCCTCGTAGTGGAGGATGCGATGCTCCGTGTGGCCACCCTCGCGGTTCAGCTCAAAGCGCCCGTCGGGCGTTTTATTGAAGCGGGTACCCCAGGCTATGAGGTCTTGAATCAGCTCCGGAGCGCGTCTTACGACCAGCTCCACGGCCTTCACATCGCAGCGACCCGCACCGCAGACCAGCGTATCGGTAATGTGTTTTTCAAACGTGTCGGGTTCATACGTCACCGAACAGATGCCGCCCTGGGCATAGTTCGTGTTGCACTCGACCATCTCGCCTTTTGTGACGATCGTCACATGGCCCTTTTCGGCTGCTTTGAGCGCAAACGAAAGTCCCGCAGCGCCCGAGCCGATCACCAAAAAATCGGTTTTCATGGGTTTTTAGTTTAACACACGCTTATTTGAGGGCAAAGTTAGAAAATTCTTTGTAATTTTGCCTACTCGAAACCCCAAAAATATGGAGCGATACATCGACATCAACGACTATAACTACCCCCTGGAGGAGGAACGCATCGCCAAATTCCCGCTTCAGGAGCGCACGGCCTCGAAACTGCTCGTCTATCGTGGCGGCGAAATCACGCAGAGCCACTTCCGCTCGGTGGGCGATTTTCTGCCCGAGGGCGAACTGCTGGTTTTCAACAACACGAAGGTCATCCGCGCCCGCATGATCATGCACAAACCGACAGGTGCCCGCATCGAGGTCTTCTGCCTCGAACCGCACGCACCGGCCGACTACGAACGCGCCCTCTCGGCTACCAAGAGCTGCACATGGTCCTGCATCGTGGGTGGCTCAAAGAAGTGGAAGGAGGGCTTTGTCGAGATCAATTTCGAGCACGAGGGCCGCGCGGAGTGGCTGCGTGCCTACCGCGCCGGCGAGACGGGGCGCGAGCAACTCATTCGCTTCGAGTGGTCGAACGCCATGCCCTTTGGTGAGCTGTTGGAACTTTTGGGGCGTATCCCCATTCCGCCCTACCTCAACCGCGAGAGCCAGGAGATCGACAATACGCGCTACCAGACGGTCTATTCGAAGTTCGAAGGCTCGGTGGCCGCCCCCACGGCAGGCCTGCACTTTACGCCCGAGCTGATCGAGGAGATGAAGGGAAAATGTTTTGAATTCGAGGAGGTTACGCTCCATGTAGGTGCCGGCACATTCCTCCCCGTCAAGGAGCAGGATGCCACGCGCCATCCGATGCATACGGAGCACTTCGAGGTGCGCCTTGCGACGCTGAAAAAGCTCCTCGAGAAGCAGGGACACGTTACGGCCGTGGGCACAACCTCGGTGCGCACCTTGGAGTCACTCGCAGCCCTCGGCTGGCGCATCCGTTGCAACGGAACGCCCGACACGGAGCGCACCATCGGGCAGTGGGAGCTTTACGACCTGCCGGCCGAATTTACGGGGGCTGACGCCTTGGAGGAGGTGATTGGCTACCTGGAACGCACAGGGCTGGATCGCCTGAAATGCTCGACGCAGATCATGATCACCCCCCTGGGTTACCGTTTCCGCATCGTGAGCCGCATCATCACCAACTTCCACCAACCCTCCTCGACGCTGCTGCTGCTCGTCTCGGCCTACGTGGGCGAGGATTGGCGCACGATCTACCGCTACGCCCTCGACAACGACTTCCGCTTCCTGAGCTACGGCGACTCGTCGCTGCTGATGAA
>CAYOEE010000141.1:0-4589 GCA_964402935.1 uncultured Alistipes sp.
TCCGCTACAAGCCCACGAAGTCGAACCAGGTGCAGTCGCGCATCAAGCAGCTCGAGAAGCTGGATCGTCTGGAGATCGAGGAGGAGGACCTCGCGCATCTCAACATCAAATTCCCCCCTGCGCCCCGCTCGGGTCAGGTGGTGGCCGAGATCAAGGAGGCCGGTATGTCGTTCGGTGCGAAGCACGTCTTTTCGGGGGCGGACTTTACGATCGAGAAGGGCGACCGCATCGCTCTGGTGGGTCGCAACGGCGAGGGTAAAACAACCTTGGCGCGTATGCTTGTCGGGGAGTTGATGCCCACCGAGGGGTCGATTCGCCTCGGTGCGAATGTCAATATCGGCTACTACGCGCAGAATCAGGACGATTTGATGGACGGCGAGTTTACCGTCTTCGATACGCTGGATCGCGTGGCAGTGGGGGATATCCGTACTCGCCTGCGCGATATTTTGGGCGCTTTCCTCTTCCGTGGCGAGGATATCGACAAGAAGGTCAAGGTGCTCTCGGGCGGTGAGCGCTCGCGCCTGGCCATGGCCCGCATGATGCTCGAACCGCGCAACCTCCTGGTCTTGGACGAGCCTACGAACCACATGGATATGCGCTCGAAGGATATCCTGAAGGAGGCGATTCTCAAATACGACGGCACGGTGGTCGTTGTATCGCACGACCGCGAATTTTTGGACGGCATGGTCGATAAGATCTACGAGTTCCGCGACGGTGGGGTGCAGGAGTACCTCGGTGGTATCTACTACTTCCTCGAAAAGCGCAAGCTGGCCTCTCTGCAAGAGATCGAGCGACGCGACAAATCCACCGCAACGACAGCCCCCAAGGAGAGTAGCGGAAAACTGAGCTACGAGCAGAAGAAGGAGCAGGAGAAGCTCCTGCGCAAGTTGCGAAAAAATGTGGAGCAGATCGAGACCGAGCTCTCGAAGGTCGAGGAGGAGATAGCCGCTTACGATCGTAAGTTTGCCACTGCCACCGACTATGTCGAGGCCGAATACAAAGCCTACAACGACCTTAAGGCACGTTACGACCACCTGATGCACGAGTGGGAGAAGGCCTCCTATGAAGTCGAGATCATGGAAGAGAGTTGATTTTTCGATTTTATGCTCGCCTAAACCCTGCTAAGTGCAGGGGCTTGAGTTGAGTTTGACATCGTAGAACGTGTCGGCTCGCCCCCAATAATTTTGAATTCTAAATTCTAAATTCTGAATTTACTATATGGCTGAAAACCTGATTTTTGGAATCCGTCCCGTGGCTGAGGCGATCGAGGCTCGCCAACAGATTGAGAAACTCTACATCCGCAAGGGTGCCGAGGGATCGTTGATGCAGGAGTTGAAAGACCTCATCGCACGCCACCGCCTGCGCTATCAGGAGGTGCCCGTTGAGAAGCTCAACCGCCTCACGAAGGGCAACCACCAGGGCGTGGTGGCGCAAACTGCGCTGATCTCCTACGTCGAGTTGGAGGATATTCTGGAGCGCGTGCCCGAGGATGAGACGCCCCTCCTGGTCGCCTTCGACGGCGTGACCGATGTGCGTAACTTCGGAGCTATTGCCCGCTCTGCCGAGTGTGCCGGTGCACATGGCCTGATTACTCCCCTGAAAAACTCGGCGCCCGTCAATTCCGAGGCAATTCGCTCCTCGGCAGGCGCGCTGACCGTCATTCCCGTGACGCGCGTGGGGTCGATTCGCATGACCCTTGCCCAGCTTCAGCAGGAGGGTTTCCAGATCGTTGCCGCCACCGAGAAGAGTCGCAAACTCCTCTACGATGCCGACTTTACCAAGCCCACCGTGCTCGTTATGGGTGCCGAGGATACCGGTATCTCGCCCTCCGTCCTCAAGCTCTGCAACGAACAGCTCGCCATCCCCATGATCGGTCACATCGAGTCGCTCAACGTATCGGCAGCCGCGGCGATTATGTTGTTTGAAGTAGTGCGCCAACGCATCGGCTGATTTGGAATTTTATGCGGCATATTTTACCTCTCCTTGTCCGCTCCGAATGGGCAGTACCTCATGTACAGCCCATCCGAACCGAACTGCGGTCGAGGCAAAATCTGCTCGCCTAAAATCCCAAATCCCGCCCCGGCCCTCATTTTTAATTTTGAATTCTAAATTATAAATTTTGAATTTTTCATGGTGAGCGTTAGCGAACCAACCCTTGTCTGCTCGCCTCGGGCTCGTCGCATCACCCTCACGGTTCGCCCGTCGGGTGAGGTGCGACTGACCTTTCCCGTATGGGTCTCCGCGGCACGCGCCCTGGCCTTTTACGAGGAGAAGCGGGCGTGGGTCGAGCGGGCGCAACAGCGTGTGCGCGAACGGCAACGCCTCGCTCCGCAAGGTACTCAGGAGGAGCAACGAGCCGAGCGGGAGCGTCTGTGGAAGCTGGCCAAGGCGGATCTGCCCGCGCGCCTGGAGCGTCTTGCTGCCCAAACGGGTCTCAGCTACACCCACCTTACGATCACCTCGGCACGCACGAAGTGGGGGAGTTGCTCCTCGAAAAATCGCATTGCGCTCAGCCTCTTTCTGATGCAGCTGCCCGAGCACCTGCGTGATTTCGTGATTCTGCACGAACTCTGCCACACGGTGCATCACAACCACTCGTTGCAATTCCATGCCCTGCTCAACCACCTCGTGGATGGCCGTGAGCAGGAGTTGAACCGCGAATTACGTCAATATTCATTGCGATAATCGAAAAAAACACTATCTTTGCGGTGTTTTTGAACCAATAAAAAGGAAATATGAAACATTTTTATGTCTTCCCGGGTCAAGGTGCTCAATACACGGGCATGGGAAAAGATCTTTACGATAACAATAGCGAGGTGCGCGCGATGATGGAACGTGCCAACGAGATTCTCGGTTTCCGCCTCACGGACATCATGTTCGAGGGTACGGCCGAGGAGCTGAAGCAGACCAAGGTGACGCAGCCGGCCGTATTCCTCCATTCGGTGGCGATGGCCAAGGCGCTCGGTGTCAATCCGTCGGCCGTAGCGGGTCACTCGCTGGGTGAGTTCTCGGCCCTGGTTGTGTCGGGTGCGCTTTCGTTCGAAGATGGCTTGCGCCTCGTCTCGAAGCGCGCCATGGCTATGCAGGCCTGCTGTGAGGCTGTCGAGGGTGGCATGGCTGCGGTCTTGTCGCTCACGGATGACGAGGTGGAGGCGATTTGCGCCGAGACCGAGGGTGTCGTGGTGGCTGCCAACTACAACTGCCCGGGTCAGCTCGTGATTTCGGGTGAGAAGGCGGCTGTGGAGGCTGCCTGCGTAAAGGCCAAGGAGGCCGGTGCACGTCGTGCCCTGCCGCTGCCCGTGGGTGGTGCCTTCCACTCGCCCCTGATGGAGCCTGCGCGTGAGGAGCTGGAGAAGGCGATTGCCGAGGCTCCCTTCCAAACGCCTGCCTGCCCCATCTACCAGAACGTGGATGCCAAGCCCCACACCGATCCCGCCGAGATCAAACAGAACCTCATTGCGCAGCTTACCGCCCCCGTGCGTTGGACGCAGATCGTTCGTCAGATGATCGAGGATGGCGTGGAGCAGATCACCGAGCTTGGCCCCGGTACGGTTCTTCAGGGTCTTGTCAAGAAGGTTTCGGCCGATCTTGCTGTTGAATCGAAAGGTGCGCTTTAGTCCTTGGTTGAGGAAATAGGAAAAATTGAACAAAAGGTTAAACCCACTGAATATCAGTGGGTTTTCTTTTTGCTTCGACTTTTGTCGTGGAAATATATTAAATAAATTTAATAAAATCTTGCGTTTTTTAATTATACTTTTTATATTTGCGTGGTTAGTTACGAAAATGATCCGCAAATATGACTTCCCTTACCGAATTTTTCGTCAAACATGAGGAGGATGCCGTAAAAGGAGTATCCCATAAAAACAGCATTATTAAGCGCAACATCATTGCCCACATGGCCGTCAATGGTGAATGTACCCTCTCCGAGCTTACGAAGGAGTTGCATATCTCGGTGCCGACGATCACGAAGTTGGTGCAGGAGCTTGTCGAGGAGAACATTGTGACCGACCTGGGTAAGGTCGAGACCCCGGGTGGTCGTCGTCCCAATATTTTCGGCCTGGCCAACTCGGCCATCTATTTTGCCGGAGTCTATGTCGGGCGTGACAATATGCGTTTCGTGATTACCGATCTTCAGAACAACATCATTGTCGAGCATACCGACTCCACCTTCGAGTTGCAGGATCGCCCCCAATGTTTCGAGCGAATCTGCTCCTCGACCGAGGCCTTCATCAATGGATGCGGCATCGACCGCGATAAGATCCTCGGCATGGGACTCTGCCTGGTGGGTCGCGTGAATCCCGATACGGGTCGAAGCTACAAATACTTCACCTCGTTCGATCAGTCGTTGCGCGAGATTCTGGAGGAGCGCATCGGCCTGCATGTCTTGGTCGAGAACGATACCCGCTCGCGCTGCTATGCCGAGTACACGACCGGCAAGTCGAAAGAGGAGAGCAATGTGCTCTATCTCCACCTTGGTCGTGGTGTGGCAATCGGCATTGTGATGGATGGCAAACTCTACTACGGTAAGAGTGGTTTTGCGGGCGAGTTCGGCCATATCCCCTTCTTCGACAACGAGATTATCTGCTCGT
>CAYOEE010000142.1:0-4580 GCA_964402935.1 uncultured Alistipes sp.
CCATTCAGCCCGGACAAGGAAGGACAAAATATGCCCTATAAAATCGAAAAACTATTTATTGCGTTCTGCCACGAACGTACAAAGATGCACCAGTGAAGTGCGATAGGGCGAATCGTCGTACTCGGAGAGGAGTTGGACGGCACGGGAAATGTAGCCCTGCATAACGGCCTGAGCCTCGTGCAGACCTCCCTCGTCGATGACGATGCGCTGCATGAGATTCACGGCGGACTCGTCGTTGTGGCAGGTTTTGAGGGTCGCAAGAAGTTCGGCACGTCGCTTGTCGTCGGCCTTATCGAGAATCACCAGCAGAGGAAGCGTGATTTTACCCTCGCGCAGGTCGTTGCCCAGGGGCTTACCGGTAGCGGCCGAGGGAGAGTAGTCGAGGATGTCGTCCTGAATCTGGAAGGCCATGCCGAGCGCCTCACCAAAACGGCGCATGGTGGTCACCTTATCGCGCGTAGCACCCACGGCCAACGCACCCGACGAGGCGCTGACACCGAGCAGGCAGGCGGTTTTTTTGTAGATGATGTCGAGGTAGGTGCGACGGGTCATGTTCTGCTTCGACACACAATCGTCCTGCAGCAGCTCACCCTCGCAGAGGGTCGCCATGCGACCGCAAATGTGCGACACAAGGTCGAACTGTCCGCTCTCGAGACCGATGGCCATATTGCGCGCCAGGATGTAGTCACCCAGCAGCACCGCCTTGCGCGACTGCCACAGGGCATTGGCCGAGGGACGGCCGCGTCGCTCGTTCGCTTCGTCGATTACATCGTCATGAATGAGCGAGGCGGTATGAATCATCTCGACCAACATAGCCGCCAACGAAACCCGCTGACCGCCTGACGCCCCTGCCGTGCGGGCATTCATCGCAGCCGAGAGGGCCACAAGCAGGGGGCGGATACCCTTACCGCGCGACGAGAGGGCATGACGCAACATCTCGTTCAGCAGGTCACCATCGGCCGTAAACTGGCGCTCAAGAAAGGCTTCGTAGGCATTCAACTCCTTGGTGACGGGTTGGCGTATTGCATCGAGTGTAATCATAGCGGTGAAACGTTCAACAACAATGCAAAGATAGGCATTTTCTCCGGAAGAAGGAGGCTTGTATATCGTTTTTTTCGTACCTTTGGGGTGCTTTAGCTAAGTTTTATGGAACAACGGAACACTTTATTTTCCCGCTTGATGCCCACGGCTGCGGCCTTGGCGCTCTTTTTTGTGGTCTCGGCCCTCTACTTCGCCCCCCAATTCGGAGGCGACAAACTCGCAGCGCACGACACGTTGCAGTACGAGGGAATGGCCCAGGAGATCAAAGATACCCGCACCGCAACGGGGGAGGATCCTCAATGGACGGGCGCCATGTTTGGCGGTATGCCGGCCTACCTGATTGATGTGAGCTACCCCACGCAGCTCGTTGTGCAGACCATCGGACGGGTGAAGAATGTGATGGATACGCCGGCCGCGTTCCTCTTCTTTGCCATGGTGAGTATGTGGCTCATGTTGCGCATCTTGAGGATTGACCCCTGGTTAGCCATTCCGCCGGCCCTGGCCTACGGACTCTCGACCTACTTCCTGCTCATCATCGGAGCGGGTCATGTCACGAAGATGTGGGCGATGGTCTGGGCTCCCCTGATGATGGGCGGTGCGTGGATGGCGCTACGCGGAAAGATGTGGTCGGGCGTGGCGCTGACGGCCGTGACGGCCTCGCTCGAGATCGGTGCCAACCACCCGCAGATCACCTACTACTTCCTGATGGCCATGGGGGCTTTCTGGCTCAGTGAGCTGTGGTTTGCCGTGAAGGGAAAGCGCATCGCGGACTTCGCACGGCGCACGGCATGGTTGGCTGTGGCGGGCGTGGTGGCGCTTCTGTCGAATCTGGCACCCCTCTATTATACGTTGCAACACACCCCCGACACGATTCGTGGCGGTTCGGAGCTGGCTGCCCAAAGCGATGCTCCGCAGGCGGGTCTTGACTTGGAGTATGCCACAGCGTGGAGCTACGGCAAGGCCGAGAGCTGGAATATGCTCATCCCCGATTTTGCGGGGCGCGACTCGGCACACGGATTCTCGCCCGATGGCGAGGTGGCCGCCGTGACCAATGAGCTGGGACTGAACGGTCTGGCCGAGCAACTCCCCGCCTATTGGGGCGGGCAACCCTTCACGGCAGGCCCTACCTACCTCGGTGCGGCTGCCCTCTTCCTCGCTGTGCTGGGGTTGATCCTGAGCGAGGGACGCAACCGCTGGTGGATGGTCGCTATCATGCTGTTGATGTTGCTCCTGGCGTGGGGTCGCAACCTGATGGGATTCACCGAATTTTTCTTCAACTACCTCCCGGGCTACAACAAATTCCGCACCGTCTCGATGACCCTGACGGTTGTGCAGTGGGCCGTGCCCCTGCTGGGTGCGTTGGCGCTTCATGAGCTGATCCGCACGGATCGCGCCAAGCAGGAGACCCTCAAGGCCGTTGCCTGGGCGGCAGGTATCACGGGCGGATTGTGCCTCGTGATGATCCTGGCCGGAGGTGCGCTCTTCTCGTTTGGCGAGGCGGAGGCTTCGGAGCTGATGACGGGCTATATGCGCGAAATCTTTGCCGCCAACAACCTCCAAAGCTACATCGACCGCGGCATGGATATCGAGTGGGGCGACATGGTGGCCTCGGCTATGGTGGCCGAGCGCGTGTCGATGATGCAGGCCGATGCGTGGCGCTCGCTTGTGATGATCCTGCTCGCAGCGGCAGCCGTGCTGGGCTTTGTGCTTCAAAAGATCAACCGCCTCACGCTGGGCATTTCGCTCGCCGTGGTGATGTTGATCGACCTTGTACCGGTCGATCTGCGCTTCCTCTCGCACGAGGATTTCGTTTCGCCGGCTCGACGCCGGATTGCCATGACGGAGGCCGACAAAGCGATTCTGCGAGATAAAGAGCCTGCCTATCGCGTGCTGAACCTCACGGTAAGCCCCTTCAACGACGCTTCGACCTCCTACTTCCACCGCTCGGTGGGTGGTTATCACGGCGCGAAGCTCGCCCGCTACCAGGATCTGATTGACCGCTACCTCTCGAATCTCGACGAGGGGGTTCTCGATATGCTCAACACGCGCTACCTGATTGTGCGCGGAGCGGATGGCAAGGCCGAAGCACGCCTGCGCCCCTCGGCCTACGGCCCGGCCTGGTTTGTCGAGGAGGTGGCCTACGCCCCCACCGCGCAGAGCGAGATCGAGCAGCTCGGTCAGGTCGATCTGCATCGCACGGCCATCGTGGCGGGCAAGGATAGCGCCCTGATTACAACCCCCGTCAGCGAGGTGGCCGAGCGTACGATCACGATGACCGACTACCAACCCCACTACCAGCGCTACACCTACTCCTCCGCGACCGATGCCGTGGCGCTCTTCTCGGAGATCTACTACGACAAGGGGTGGATGGCCTACATCGACGGTCAGGCAACGCCCTACTTCCGTGCCGACTATGTACTGCGCGGTATGCAACTACCCGCAGGCGATCATGTGGTCGAGTGGCGTTTCCGCGCTCCGAATTGGGGATTGATCTCCGCCATTACGGGGGTTGCCTCGGCGCTGATTCTGCTGGGCGGAGCAGCAGCCTTGTGGTTCGCCCTGCGCAAGAAGCGGGAGGAATAACCGTCAGCCATAAGAACCAATAAGGGGCTGTCTAACAAGTTTTTGTTGAGCAGCCCCTTTTGGTAGAAGTTGGGTCTACTTCCGCGTCAGCTCATTAAAGCAGTGACGGCAAATCGGCTCGTAGCTATCGTGCGCACCCAGCAAGACCTGCTTCTGGTCGGCCGTCAGGCGATGCGAGTGGTGTGCCAGGTTGCCGCAACGCACACAAATGGCGTGCACCTTGGTTACATACTCGGCCGTAGCCATCAAAGCCGGCATCGGGCCGAAGGGCTTGCCCAGGTAGTCCATATCGAGGCCGGCCACAATGACGCGCACACCGCTGTCAGCCAGCTGACGGCAGACATCCACGATGCTCTCGTCGAAGAACTGCGCCTCGTCGATACCGACCACATCAACCTCCGAAGTCATCAGCAGGATATTTTGGGGCGACTCGACGGGGGTCGAACGAATGGCATTCGAGTCGTGCGAAACGACCTCCTCCTCCGAGTAGCGGACATCAATCTTGGGCTTGAAAATCTCCACCTTCAAGCGGGCAAACTGCGCACGCTTGAGGCGACGAATCAACTCCTCGGTCTTGCCCGAGAACATCGAGCCACAGACCACCTCAATCCAGCCCTTGCGGCTGGCATTCTCCATAAATAGTTCTGTATTCACGTTTTGTGCTTGTTTTTCGATTTGTAGGTTACTCGTCAATGCGGGTAATTCGTGCCCCCAAGGCATTGAGGCGCTTGTCGATATCCTTGTAGCCTCGGTCGATCTGGTCGATGTTCTGGATCGTCGAAGTACCCTCGGCCGACATGGCGGCAATCAAGAGGGCCACACCGGCACGAATATCGGGAGAGGACATCCGCGTAGCGCGCAGGCGATGCTGGTGATCGTGGCCGATCACGGTCGCACGGTGCGGATCGCAAAGGATGATCTGTGCCCCCATGTCGATCAGCTTATCGACGAAGAAG
>CAYOEE010000143.1:0-2047 GCA_964402935.1 uncultured Alistipes sp.
TGTATAACAAAACGAGGCTGCTCAACCACAAGTTGAGCAGCCTCGTTTGCTGTGTTTCCGGAAAGTGCTACTTAAGCTCCGGCCAAGCAAAGCTGTGCGAGATCGTCTTCTCCGAATTTATGCCCGGAACATGGATGCAGATGCCGTCAGCCTGGTTGGTTATGTTGCCGAAGTAGTTCAAATCGAACGTGTAGAGCGTGGCTACATCGGCCTCCTTGGCCTCGGCCTCCGTCGTGCTGTGAGCGAGGGTCAGCTGCAGGTAGTTATCCTCGTTGAAGGGGTTCTCCTTATCCAGCACAAGGGTCAGCGTGTGATCCGTGATGCCACTCTCCGTGCCCGGGAAGACAACCGCTACGTCCAATACGCGACGCGTCGTGTGTACCAGGTAGTAGTTGTTATCGGGACACCAGATATCGATATCGACATCACCGTAGTTGTTGTCCGCAGCCGTCGCAACCGATGCCGTATCGCCATCCGTGAAGTGGTAGTAGCCGAAGAGCTTGATGTAGTTCGTCTCAGCACCGGTCTCGGCCGATTGCAGACGCTTGTAGTAGATCAGCACGCGCTGACCAAAATCGGGCGTATAGGTGCCAACGACCGAAGCGTCACTCAAGATCAGCTGCGTGTTGTCGTCGGTCATAAACGTAATTTGGGGCGTTGTACCGGTTACCCAGGCATAAGCCACCTCCGTTGCGTAGTCCGACTCCGACTCGTTGCAAGCCGTCATCGAGATCGTGGCCACGAAGGCCAACATCAAAAATGCAATTTTCTTCATAGTTTTTTATTGTTTTTAGTTATCTTTCACCTCATAAACGGACAAAAGTCCGAATACTGCATGCAAAGTTACAATTTTTTTGTAAAATTTTAATCCTTTCGATGCAGTATTTGCGCTTTACTCCGTTTATAGAGTGAACCGCAACCCGATAAATGGAGGAATTGAACTTGGTAGATCGCTTGAAAGCGGGTGATCGTGAGGCTCAAAAGGAGCTTTACGATCGCCATGCAGGGCGTCTTATGGCCCTGTGTCTGCGCTATGTAGCTGATCGGGTGGCGGCCGAAGATGTGTTGCATGACAGCTTTTTGCGCCTCTTTGGGGCGATTCGAAGTTTTGAGTGGCGTGGCGCAGGGTCGCTGCGCGGGTGGATGGATCGGGTTGTGGTTAACCAATGCATCGAATACCTGCGCCACCGCCATCCGATGCAGCCGAGCGAGGAGCTGATTGATGAGGAGCTGCTCGAAGAACCAAGTCCAAGCCTGATTGATCGTTTTACGGCCGAGGAGCTGTTGAAAGAGGTTTGTTACCTCCCGGACGGCTATCGAACGATCTTCAACCTCTACTATATAGAGGGACTTTCGCACCGCGAGATTGCCGACCTGCTCGGTATTCGTGAGCGAAGCTCCTCGTCGCAGTTGGCACGAGCCAGAAATGCGTTGGCGCGTCGCCTGATTCGTAAAAAAGAGCAAGAACCATGATGCAGAACAAAGAGTGGACGGATCGCCTGGCCGAACGGCTTTCTGAGGCGGAGGTGGCAACGCCCGCAAACGGGTGGGAGCGCCTCGAGAGTGCTTTGTCGCAAGAGCGGCGAGGTGGCGTGTGGGTATGGTGGCGCAGGGCGTGTGCTGCGGCTGCTCTTGTGGCGCTCATTGCCGGCGTGGCCTGGCGTTTTATACCCGTTGAAAAGCCTGCCCAAATGCCGCTTACATCCGAGGTCGTAACTACCCCGCTGCCCCCGGTTGAGCCGGTGGTTGAAATACCCTCCGAAAGGCAGCAGATTGTCGCAAATGATCATGTAGTAAAACCCGTTCAATCAGCTGCTATTGTCGCGTTACCGAAAGAAACGGATGAGGTGGAAACGCAGACCGAAATCTTCCCCTCGAAACATCCCGAAGAGCCATCGGCCGATGCTTCGGAACAGCCCGCTAAAACAACCTCCGATCGTGCGGTCGATGTACGTCCCTCCTCCCCTTCGTCGCGCCCTCATGTCGGTGCGGATTTGATGGCCGAGGGTCGTTCGGTGCGTCGCGTAAAACGCGGTTGGTCGCTGGG
>CAYOEE010000143.1:2147-4533 GCA_964402935.1 uncultured Alistipes sp.
CAGGCTGACCTGAAGCACGACCGCCCATGGAGCTTTGGTCTGACCCTCTCGCGGGAATTGGGACGCGGTTTTTCGCTGGAAACGGGTCTGCAATACACCTTGTTGCGTGCCGAGGTGCGCTATCGCTACGGAACGGCTAATCAGTCGCTCCACCTGCTCGGTGTGCCCTTGCGCTTGCAGAAAGAGCTGTTTGAGGCGGGTCGCTTCGGACTTTATGTTGGTGCGGGTGGCGTAGCCGAGTTGCCCCTGCGCAGCAAGGTGGGCGACGTGGTAGTGCATGATCGCAGGGTGCAATTTTCGCTCTCGATCGTGGCCGGTGCACGTTATCGCATCGGTGGAGCGGCCGAGCTGTACTTTGAGCCGGATCTGGGTTATCAGCTGACCGAAACACGCCTCAGAACCATCCGCACAGAGGATCCCCTGACCCTTTCGTTGCGTGCCGGTCTGCGTTTTCGCCTGTCGAATAAAAAATAGTGCCCTTCGATCTCCCTTTTGCCCGATATTTGCACACGACCTTGCAACAACACTTTTTTACGTTACAAGGTATGAAACAGCAAGTATGGAAAAGCGCCTTTCTGGCGAGCGTAGTGATGCTGGCGGCCGCTTTGGTGGTGGTGGCCTGCGATTCGTCCGATGATTCGGGAAAGCAGTACGATTTCGAAAAGATGGAGTTTACCTTCTCGTACGAGGTGAGCGACGATCTGCTTTCGGTGGCCGACGTGGTCTTCAGTTATGAGGAGGCTGCGGAAGATGGCACTGTGACGCCCAAGGAGGACAGCCTCACTACGAAGAGTTGGGTGAAGAGTTTTGAGGCCTATGCCCTGCCGGCCGATTTTTCGATCAGGGTGGCCGTAACTCCCAAGGAGGGCGTGGCTTACGACAAGACGAGCTACACGTTGCAGGTAGCGCTCAAGGAGGAGTTCAAAGAGTATCAATCTGATGGGAAGGTACATTGGATGGAGAGTCCCGATATTGAGCGCCACAGCGTGACCCTACCCTGCGATCCGAGTAATCCGGCCGCTTTCGAGGCGGCACTCGCCACCGAGCTGGCCTTGTGGAATCGCACCTTTGCCTATGTCGTGAAGGTTGATCCCGAGGGTGGCTACGATGTCGAGGATAACGACTGAAGGGGACGATGAGTTCGAATTGAAAATGTAGAATTTAGAAATCAAAATTCAAAATTCAAAATTAAATTTTAAGGCCTATAAGACCTATGGGGGCTATGAGTTTTTGATTGCGACTCATAGGTCTTATAGGTTGTATAGGACTTTTTTTATTTCGATAAATTCACCCTGGCGATTGGGTTGTGGCGGGAAAGTAAGCAATTTTTAAGATTTAATTTTTAATTTTTCGTTCGTTCTTTGTATCTTTACGCGATTTTTGATGCAAATACAAAACAAAGAACGATATGAATATTTCCTACAATTGGCTCAAACGCTATCTCAAGACCGATCTTTCGGCCGAGGAGATTGCCAAGATTTTGACCGATATCGGCCTGGAGGTCGAGAGTTTCGAGAAGATCGAAACGATCAAGGGCGGTCTGAAGGGTGTCGTGGTTGGCGAGGTGCTGACCTGCGAGGATCATCCCGATTCGGATCACCTGCACATTACGACCGTCGATGTGGGTGCTGAAGCTCCGCTCGGCATCGTCTGCGGTGCGCCGAACTGCCGCAAGGGACTGAAGGTGCTCTGCGCTACGGTGGGCACGGTGCTCTACCCGGGTGGCGGTGACGAGGAGTTCAAGATCAAGCGCTCGAAGATTCGCGGCGTAGAGTCGCTCGGTATGCTTTGCGCCGAGGATGAGCTGGGTATCGGCGAGTCGCACGACGGCATTATGGAGCTTCCGGCTGATGCCGTGGTGGGTACGACGGCCAAGGAGTATCTGCACATCGAGGATGACTACCTGATTGCCATCGGTCTGACGCCGAACCGCGTGGATGCGGCTTCGCATATCGGTGTGGCGCGTGATCTGTACGCCTACCTGAAGGCCAACAACATTCCGGCCGAGCTGGTTTGGCCCTCGGTCGAGGAGTTTAAGGTGGATAACCACGATATGGAGTTCAAGGTGCGCGTCGAGAATAAGGAGGCTGCACCCCGCTATACGGGTCTTGCGATTACCGATTGCAAGATCGGCCCCTCGCCCGAGTGGATGCAGAACTCGTTGCGTGCCGCCGGCATCAACCCCAAGAACAACCTGGTCGATATTACGAACTTCGTGCTCTTCGAGCTGGGTCAACCCCTGCACGCCTTCGATGCCGATAAGATTGAGGGGCGTGAGGTAGTGGTTCGCACCTGCGAGGAGGGTACGCCCTTCGTAACGCTCGACGGCGTGGAGCGCAAGCTCACGGCGAAAGACCTCATGATCTGCTCGGCCGAGCGTCCGATG
>CAYOEE010000144.1:0-4514 GCA_964402935.1 uncultured Alistipes sp.
CGGTCACCGAGTTGCAGCACGAGGTCGGGCGTGGCCAGAAGCTGTACTCCCGAGCGATAGACGCGCGAAATATTGATGCCGTAGTTGTTTCTCAGGCGCAACGACGAAAGACGCTTGCCGTTGATTTCGGGGCGCGTGACGAGGATGCGTTGCGAGATCAGCTCGCTGTCGATCTTGTTCCAGTCGATGTTCTCCGTGTTCCAATCCTTGGCCTCCTGCTCACCGAAAATCAGGCGCAGGGCATCGGCCTCGTGGGGCGTGGTGATCACCATCAGTACATCCCCCTCGTGAAGCTCTTTGTCCGATGTCGGGATCGAGACGTGCCCGTTGCGCCACAGACGCGAAATGACGAAGTGGTGGTGGCTCTCGGCCGCAACCTCCGCCACGCGCTTGCCAAAGACGGCGGGGTTCGTGAGGCGGTACGAGGCGATGAAGATGTTTTTGCGATGCTCGGCATCGGGGCCTGTGAGATCATCCGGTCGCACGAAGAATTTACGCAGGAGCACAATGGCGAAGATGACACCCACCACACCGAGCGGATAGCAGAGGGCACAACTGAGCGCCGCACCGCTGGCGTCGATGCCGAGTTGTACCAAGGTCTGCTGGGCAGCACCCAGGGCAGGGGTGTTGGTCGTCGCTCCGCAGAGAATACCGGCCATGTCCGACATGGGCACTCCGCAAAGAGCGCTCAGCCCCACAGCCAGGAGCGTACCTACGACGAGGATCGCCAACGAAGGCCCCAGGAGGCGCACTCCCTCGGTGCGCATCGACGAGAAGAATCCCGGGCCGACCTGCAAACCGAGCGCATAGACAAAGAGCACCAAGCCAAACGACTCGGCATATTTGAGCATATCGGCGTCAATCGAAAGCCCCAAGTGGCCGGCCAAAATACCCACGAAGAAGATAAAGGCCGTACCGAGCGAAATGCCGAAGAGCTTGATGCGTCCCAGCAATACACCCACGGCCGATATCAGCGACAGGACGATGATGGCCTGAAGAGCCGAGTGATCAACGAAAAGCAGTCGAATATAATCCATATACCTAACCGAATTGGCTACGAAGATACGTCAAGTCAAGCGAAATGCCAAATATATGGGGAATTAAAGGAGGCTAAAGTATTAAGGGCGTATTTCTCTTGCTAATTCGGAGTCTGCGACCGGTTGTCCAAATCCGTTGTCGGGCAGTGAACCGTCTGCTTGGCGTGGGGCGATGAAATCGGCAAAGGAGAGGCTGATGAATTCCGTACTGCGATCGGCTGTCCATCGGCGCTCTTGTGCCTCGTTCGGCTCTCCCTCACGGTAGGGGTTGCACTCGTCCAACGCTGTCCAGGAGTTGCAAACTTCATCCAAAGCGACCGATTCACCTCGCTCGTTTGTGGGGAAAAATTCGTGGTTACGCTCCGATGCGCGGAATCCGATGCAGTGATGTACGATGTGGTGACCCACTACTAGCGGGGCTTCGAAACGGTAGTTGTAGCGATTATCCCAAGCGATGTTATTTAGGAGGATAACCCCCTCCGAGCCGTAATTTTGGTCGAACCCTTTATCCCGATTTTCGAAGGCGATGCAGTTCGTGATGAGGTGCTCTCCCGTTGAGCGAGGGAACATCGCTCCGCCACTCGAACCACCTCCGCCCAGCTTAAAGCCGTTGCCGTTGCCGATCGGTCTGCCTTCCGAGGTGTAGCCGGCACGGGCTGCCCAGCAGCGGTCGATTACGACTGTATGATAGACCATGTAGAGATCCCAATTGTCGTCCGAATTGTTCCAGGCGCGACAGCCGTAGAACTCATTTCCGGGGCCGGGGTAGAGCTTGCAGGCAAAGCCGTCGGCATCGCCACCGTTGTCGGCCGTCCCCTCCTGCCAGGTGCGGAGATCGGCATTGTTGTATGAGTCGCAGTTGATGACCCGATTGCCACGGCAGAACTGGTAGCCGGGGTTGGCGATCGGCTCTCCTTCGGGAAGTCCCGACATCTGTTTCTCGTGCGGCATCGGCATCCCCATACCGAGTTGCAACCCTGTGTCGTTGTTGTCGTGGAAGGTGCATTGCTCGATGATGTTGTACGATCCCTCGACCTTCATGCCGTTGTCCTCGGCGTGGCAAAGAATCAGCCCCCGAAAGTGCCAAAAATTCACATAAGGACCGACATAGATGCAGCGCCCTGCTCGAAAAGCGGCTGCGGTGGTGTGGTGCATCGCCGAACCGTCCAGAATGACCTCGCCGTCACCCGCAGCCCACAGACGACAGCGGCGTGTTTCAGTGGTCGGCTTGCGCGGAATACGAATACACTCCGTGAGGAGGTAGCGCCCTGCATGTACAAGGATCGTATCGCCCGCCTCGGCTCGATCGACGGCATACTGAATTGTGGCGTAGGGCGCATGAGCTGTTCCTGCGTAGCTGTTCGACCCTTGTGGCGAGACATGAATCTCTTTCGCAACGGCCAGCGCGGGAAGGAGACTGCAAAGGAGGATGAGGAGGTGTTTCATCGTGGCGCTTAAAACAAACCCCGACCATTTCGGATCGGGGCTTTCTGTTGTTTACTTCTTGGCCATCTTGGCCTCGATACACTCCGTGGCGTGGGGTACTTTCATCAGGCGCTCCTTCGGGATCAGCTTGCCGGTTGTCTTGCAGATGCCGTAGGTCTTATTCTCGATGCGTACCAAGGCCATTTCGAGGTTGCGGATGAACTTCATCTGGTGCATGGCCAAACGGCCGTTCTCCTCCTTCGAAAGGGTTGCTGCACCCTCTTCGAGCACTTTGTAGGTAGGCGATGTATCCTCCGTATCGTTGCCCGACTGATGGGTGACTGCCGCGCGCAACAGCTCATAATCGGCGCGTGCGCTCTCCAATTTTTTTAAGATCAGCTCTTTGAACTCGGCGAGTTCAGCATCGCTGTAACGGGTTCTCTCTTCAGCCATAGTCGTTAAAGGTCTATTGGTTATAATGTAAAATTACGCAAACTTTGCCACATAACCAAATTTTCCATCCAAAAAATGTGCCCGAGGGTAACGATTTGTAATCGCACCCCCGCTGCAGGGGCTTATAGGCGCGTTACGGCAATCTTGAGCGGCTCCTCGTCCAGGTCGCTCATGACCACCACGGCACCCGTCGGCTCGGCTGCGGCCTTGACCTCGACGGCCAGCGTCTGCTGACCGATAAAGTCGGCCCACGCCGAGAGCGAATCCACCACAGCCTCCTTGGCCTCGATCTCGACACGAATCTTGTCTGTCACCTCGAACGAGGACTCCTTGCGGATGTTCTGGATGCGGTTTACCAGCTCGCGGGCTACACCCTCGCGCTTGAGCTCCTCCGTGACGGTGATGTCGAGTGCTACGGTGAGCGTGCCCTCGGTCGTTACGAGCCAGCCCGGCATATCCTCCGACGTGATGATAAAGTCGGCGGGCGTTACCACCAGCTCCTCGCCCTCGATCGTCAAGCGGCTCTCCTCCGAGGTTTCGATGGCGGAAATCTGCTCCTGCGTGAAGGTGCCCAAACGGGCAGCCATCTGCTTCGAGTAGCGGGCGTAGCGCGTGCAGAAGTTCTTGAAGTTGAGCTTGATGTGCTTCGTGATGATGCCTGCCGTATCGTGCAGCAGTTCGATCGACTTCACGTTCACCTCGTTCTCCACGAGTGCCTTCACGGCCTCGATGTGGGCTGCCGTGGCCTGATCCAAAACGGGAATCATGATCTTCTGCAGCGGCTGACGTACCTTGATAGAGACCTTGCGACGCAGCGCGAGGGTCATCGAGGTAAGCTGCTGGGCGATGGCCATCATCTGCTCCAGGTCGCTGTTAATCAACCCCTCGTCGGCCTTCGGGAAGTCGGCAATGTGTACCGAGCACTCCGCATGACGACCGCTCACGGCGTTCAGATCCATGAAGATGCGGTCCGAAATGAAGGGCGCAAAGGGCGCTGCGAGCTTCACAACCGTCTCAAGGCAGGTGTAGAGGGTCTGGTAAGCAGCCAGCTTGTCCTCGGTCATCTCGCCACCCCAGAAACGCTTGCGGTTCAGGCGTACATACCAGTTCGAGAGGTTGCGATCGACAAACTCCTGAATGGCGCGGGCTGCCGGTGTGGGATCGTAATCCTCCAGGTAGCGCGTTACGGTCTTTACAAGCGTATTCAGCTCCGAGAGAATCCAGCGGTCGATCTCGGGACGAGCCTCGATCTTTACCTCCTCCTCACGACCCGTGAAGCCGTCCACATTGGCGTAGAGGGCGAAGAACGAGTAGGTGTTGTAGAGCGTGCCGAAGAACTTGTTGCGTACCTCCTTGACACCCTCGATGTCGAACTTCAGGTTGTCCCACGGCTGCGAGTTCGAGATCATGTACCAGCGTGTAGCGTCGGCACCGTAGGTCTTGAGCACCTCGAACGGATCGACGGCGTTGCCCAGGCGCTTCGACATCTTGTTGCCGTTCTTGTCGAGCACCAGACCGTTCGAAATGATGTGTTTGAAGGCTACCGAGTCGAAGAGCATCGTAGCCAGGGCGTGGAGCGTGAAGAACCAACCGCGCGTC
>CAYOEE010000145.1:0-4464 GCA_964402935.1 uncultured Alistipes sp.
TCGCAGTGTCGGACGGTGGTCGACATGGTAAGATTGTGAGTTTGGAGCAGTCGAAACAACAATGGTGCTCAGATGAAGAGTTTGAGCGCAAAATCGAGACCGGTGCATTCGACAAGACGAACGGCATGAATAATCAGCGTAAGATTCAACAAATCAGCGGTTGGCGCGAGAAGTATCCCGCCTTCGCCTATTGCGCCGACCAAGGTGAAGAATGGTATCTGCCGGCCATTGAAGAGTTGAGGATTTTTACATGGGATAATGATGCGGTGCACGATGCCGTGAATCGCACCTTGCAGGCAAAAGGCGCACTCAAACTCTTTGACAAAGGGGAATTAAACTGGTATTGGTCTTCGACTGAGGGCGATTATAAGGGCAATTATGGCTGGAAGTTTTGTGCGTGGGTTCTCCTTGTGTTCAGTGGCAACGCCAGCAGCAACCGTAAGTACGACGACGGCTATAAGGGCGGCGGCCACTATGTGCGCGCTGTCTCCGTTTTTTAAGATGTCGGTTTTCAGACTTTTCGGCACTGCTTTCGGGTGGTGCCGAATTTTTGTTGAAGGGCGATAAAGGTTTTCCTCTTTCCGCCCTTTTCGCCTTTCTCGCCCTTAGCAGCCTTTAGCTCCCTTTAGCCGCCTTTATAAGTGAATTTTGAATTCTACATTTTGAATTTTGAATTAAAAAGCCGTATCTTCGCACTCGTTATGCAACTGTTTGATCAATTTCTCGCTACATACGGTATTTTAGGGCTTGTTTTAGGGGTGGCAGCGGTGTTGCTCCTTGTGTTGCAGGTCATCCTATACATCGGCTACGGAAGGCTTGTCGGCTACAAGAACAACCGACGCAAAAAGGTGCGTGAGGACGAGCCTGCGGTGTCGATCGTAGTTCCCATGTTCTCTGAGGATTACGGATTTGTGGAGGAGCGTCTTCCGCTGCTTCTCAAGCAGGAGTACCGCGAGTTCGAAGTGGTACTGATCTACGTCGGCCACAACAGCGATTTCCACGAGGAGCTGGTGCGTCTGCGCCAAAATTATCCCCACCTCACCGTGACGCGCATCCACCTTGATCCGCGTCGCCCGATTTCGCGCAAAATGGCCCTCAATATCGGCATCAAAGCGGCCCACTACGAGTGTATGCTCTTCTCCTCGACCGATGCGATGCCCCGCACCTCGCGCTGGCTCTCGCTCATGGCTTCGGGATTTGCCCGCGGTCAGGTGGTGATCTCCTACGCCGGTCTGGAGCAGACCAAGGGGTTGCAGAATCTTTTGATGCGTACCGACCGCATGATGCAGAGTGCCGAGTGGCTCTCGCGTGCAGCCAAGCGCAAACCCTACCGAGGCATACTCCACTCGTTCGGCTTTACCAAATCGCTCTACTTCCACAAGAAGGTCAATGGCTTCAACCGCCTCGGCATGAACATCGGCGAGGATGATCTCTTCCTGCAGGAGGTGGCACGCGAGGCGAACACGAGCCTGATCATTGCCCCCAAGGCGACCATCGACCAAAAGGTGTGGGGCGGCCTGGGCTGGTGGATGCACGAGGAGACCTACTACGGCGTGGCGGCTCGTTTCTACCCCACGGCCGTGCGCTGGAAGCGCTTCTGGGAGCCTTTCTCGCGGGTGCTCTTCTTCGCCGTGGTGCTCGCCATGATCCTCTTCCTGCCGCTTGAGTTGCAACTCGCAGCCGTGGGAATGTTGCTGTTGCGCTACCTGATTATTCTGTTTGAGGTGCGTCGCATCGCCCGTCGTCTGGGTGAAAAACGAATGCTCCGACTCTACTTCCTCTACGACCTCTTCAGCCCGCTGTGGGTACTGCTTCGCTCGCTCATCATGTTGCGTAAAGACGAGCGCGTATGGAGATAGCCGACTACCTCGTTGCCGACGACCGCCACCTGATTTCGATGGCCCTCGATGGCGATCACACCGCCTTCGAACACCTCTTCAATCGCTACCGCGAGGCGATTCGTCAGCTCCTGGTACAACGTGCCGGCTCGGAGAGTGATGCCGACGACCTGCTACAAGAGACCTTCATCAAGGTCTATCTGCATCTGGATCGCTACAAGCAGGACTACACCTTCGGGCAGTGGGTCTATACGATTGCCCGCAACACCTTCATCGACTATGTGCGTCGTCGGCAGGAAGACCTCTCGATCGACGAACGCTTCTCGGCGCCCGCCTCCTCGGCACCCACGCCCGAGGAGAGTGTTATCCGCCTCCAGCAACGCGATCAGATCGAGCACTACCTGGAGGCCCTTACGCCCCGCTATCGGCAGTTGATCCGAATGCGTTTCTTCGAGGAGTACAGCTACGAGGAGATCGCCGAGAAACTACAACTACCGATGGGCACCGTCAAAACCCAGATTCACCGCGCCCGCGAGCGGATGTGCGATTTGATCCGCAAGGGCGAAAACCGATAGGAAGATGGAACTGATTCTAAAATATTTCCCCGACCTGAGTGAGGAGCAGAAGGCTCGTTTCGCAGCGCTCTACGCGCTCTATGAGGCGTGGAACGCCAAGATCAACGTCGTATCGCGCAAGGACTTCGACCAGCTCTACCTGCGTCATGTGTTGCACTCGCTGGCCATCGCCAAGGTGTGCCGTTTCGAGGCGGGTGCCGAGGTGCTGGATGTGGGATGTGGCGGTGGCTTCCCCTCCATTCCGCTGGCGATTCTTTTCCCCGACGTGAAGTTCGTGGCGGCCGACTCGATCCGTAAGAAGATTACCGTGGTCGAAGGGGTTGCCGAGAGCCTGGGGCTGAAGAATATAACCCCGCATTGGGGGCGTGTCGAGCAGCTGCCGCAGCACTTCGACTACGTCGTTTCGCGTGCCGTGACGGCCATGCCCGAATTTGTGGGGTGGATCTGGCACAAGATTCGTCGCGGACAAAAGGGTACGCTGCCCAACGGCATCCTCTACCTCAAGGGGGGCGACCTGGCCGAGGAGCTGGCCCTGACGCGTATGCGATGGGATCTGTACGCTATCAGCGACTTTTTCGAGGAGGATTTTTTTGAGACCAAGAAGGTGGTCTATACCGCTAAATAGCCAACATTCAATTACCTAAAAACTGACAATATGAGAGATTTTACCTACTATGCCCCGACCGAGGTCGTCTTTGGTGCTCATTCGGAGGAGCGCATCGGCAAGCTCGTTGCCAAGTATAACGGCTCGAAGGTGCTGATCCACTACGGTGGTCAATCGGCCGAAAAGTCGGGTCTGCTCGGCGTGGTGCGTGAGCAGCTTACGAAGGCCTCGATTGCCTATATCGAACTGGGTGGCGTAGTGCCCAATCCGCGCGTTTCGAAGGTGCGCGAGGGCATCGAAATCTGCCGTCGTGAGGGGGTCGATTTCATCCTGGCCGTAGGTGGCGGCAGTGTCATCGACTCGGCCAAGGCGATCGCCTTTGGCGTAGCCTACGAGGGCGATGTATGGGACTTCTACCTCGGCAAAGCCAAGGCCGGCGACTGCCTGCCGCTCGGCACGGTGCTGACGATTCCGGCTGCCGGCAGTGAGATGTCGGACGGCAGCGTAATCACCAACGAGGAGGGGTGGCACAAGCGCGGCTACTCGACCAACAAAGTACGTTGCAAATTTGCCGTCATGAACCCCGTGCGCACCTATACCCTCCCCGCTTATCAGACGGCCTGCGGTGTGACCGATATCCTGATGCACACCATGGAGCGCTACTTCTCGCACGAGGACGATATGTCGCTCACGGATGCCCTGGCCGAGGCCTTGATGCGCACCGTGATCGATTGGGCACCCATCGTGATGCGTGAGCCGGAGAACTACCGTGCCCGCGCCCAAATCATGTGGGCCGGCTCGGTGGCACACAACGACCTGACGGGCTGTGGCACGCTGGGCGATTGGGCTACGCACCACCTGGAGCACGAGCTGAGCGCCATTTTCGACGTGGCACACGGTGCCGGTCTGGCAGCCGTATGGGGCAGCTGGGCACGCTATGTGAAAAACGAGAATCTCTCACGCTTTGTCCGCTTTGCAGTCAATGTCCTGGGCGTCGAGAACGACTTTACGGACCCCGAACGCACGGCCTTGAAGGGCATCGAGAAGATGGAGAATTTCTACCGCTCGATCGGCATGCCGACCTCGATTCCCGAGCTGATCGGTCGCTCGGCCACCGAGGAAGAGATTCGGTTGATGGCCGACAAATGCTGCCGCCAGGATACCCATACCGAGGGCAACTTCAAAGTCCTCTACCGCAAGGAGATGGAGGATATTTATCGCCTCGCCAATAAGTAAGCGAGAGGAGAGAGCAAAGAGCAAAGAGCAAAGAGCAAAGAGCAAAGAGGAAAGAGCAAAGAGGAGAGAGCAAAGAGGAGAGAGGAGAGAGTGCAAATTCAAAATTGATTTTTTCAGTGGCCTCAGTCGCCCAGTGGCCTTGGTTGCCTTAGTTGCCCCAGTGGCCCCGGAAAAAACGCCTGTTTTGCAGTTTGATTTTTTAGAAGCTGTT
>CAYOEE010000146.1:0-4437 GCA_964402935.1 uncultured Alistipes sp.
GTTTAGAACAAATAGCCGATGTTCATGTAGAAAGCACCGTTGCCATCCTGCTTGTGGTATTGGCCGATCGGCTTGCCGTACTCGAAGCAGACGATGAAATTCTGGTTCATGATAAAGCGCAGACCTGCACCGACGGTGATGTGCGGACGATCGTGTCCCAAACCCTGCTCCATGTAGGCGTCGTACTCGCTCTTGGCGGCGTTGTACTCATCGAGCGACGCAAAGTCGGCCTCACAACGACCAAACGACATATCATACTCCTTCGTGACCATCGTACCGTCGCTAAAGAGGTTGAATGCAAAGGCGATGTTCTGACGCCACAACGGGAACGAGACGAATCTCCAGCGGAACTCGGCGTTATATGAAGCCATATCGAGACCCTGCACGCGGTTGCGCATAATACCGCGAATGGTGCGGAAACCACCCATGCCGTCGCGGTCGTAGGATTGTCCCATGGTGGTGATGTAGGGCAACACGTAGTAGGGAGCATCCTTGCCGAACGTACCCTCGTAGTTGAGTCGATAGGCGAAAGTGAGCTTATCGTTCGCAACGATGGGCAGGTAGTGGCGGAACGTAGCCGAATATTTGTAATAGGGATGCTTCGTGCCCAGCCATTTCGGAGCCAGGATAGCGTGTGTTTCGGCCCAAATACCGCGCGAGGGTGCTCCCTCCTTGTCGCGCGTATCGTACAAAAGTCCCAGGCGCACCGTGCTGTTCAGACCACCATCCGCTTCGTCGTCCTTGATGATTCCCCAGCGACGATACTGCTCAAAGAGGGTCGGCTCATCGTCGGGGAAGACCTCGCTTTCGTCCTTGTTTTTGTTGATCTTGTGGCGGTTGATAGCTCCCTGATCGAAGTAGCTCAGGTGGTAGCCGGCCTCCCAAAAGAGCTTCTCTTTCCAGAGGTTGCCCGTAAAGTCGGCCTTGAAGAGAATCGCCTTGCGGTCGATGCGGTATTTCGGCGTGTAGATGTAGCTCTCGCCATCCTTACCGGCATCCACCTTCTCGTAGTCGAAATAGGATTGATAGCCGTTGAAGCCGTAGAAATCCATCGCCTTGTCGTTGGTGGCTGTCAGCGTGGCCGAGAAACGAACACCCGGAATCAGGAAGCGCGAATCGTAGGAGATGGTGTAAAGTTGCGAACCTTTGGTGAAGAACGAAGCCTCGAAGAACCACTGCTGGCGCGTGTTGGGATAGACTGTGCCGTCGCCAAAGTCATAGATATTTAAGATGGCACCCAGCTGGAAACCCTTATCGGCATCGAAGGCGATGGCCGGCAGCGGGCCGAAGTTGTAGCCCGTCTTGACGATCTCCTTTTTCGAAGATTGTTCCGTGGCCGTTTGCGCCTCGTCGCTTTGAGCGTACAGGTTCAACGCCATGAGCGCAAGTATCAGCGTAAAGAGTTGTTTTTTCACGTCTGTTTTCTATTTAATGATTAGTTTGCGAATTTTACGATAGTTCATGCGCAGCTCCTTGCAGAAGAGGAACTTCAGATCCGAAATGCCCAACCGGAGCAGTCGCCAGCTCTCGTGAGCAATCACCGGCGCAGGGAACAGCAGCACGATTGTCGGTACGATCCATTGCCAGGGCACGAAGATGCAGATGATCACGGTGTAGAGGATCATCAGAATCGGCCACATGATCAGATTCACGAGGTAACGAGCCGAGTTATGGAATGCGTCATCCTTGAGCTTCGTGAAGAGCAGTTGGATGATGCCGTTAATGGGCAGGGTGAGTAGCGAAATCACCAGGCAGTAGGGGAGCGTAACAAGCCAAAAGAGGAGTTTCAGCAGACGCGACCAAAAGGGATATTTGATCGACACCGAGGAGAGGCTGATGCCCCGCTTGTTGCGAAGTTCGGCCGCCTCGCGTCCCAATTGCAGCACCTCGGCAGCTGCCTCCGGCTCGGTGGCCTTCAGCGCTGTGACCTTCTCCACGATGCGGTTGTTGGCCTCGAAATGGGCATCTAGGCGGTTTACCTTTCGGGGATTGCTCCTTCGCATGATTTTGGCCTGCTGCTTGACCGTGGCCGCGCATATCTCGTGCACGGCCTCGTAATCCTCGTCGTTCGGAATATAAAACAAGGTGTCGCACAGACGCTCGAACAGCTCCTCTTTCAACTGATTCATCTGCTCCTGGGGTGTAAGGTCGGCGTGCCGGTTGCGGAATTGTTGCACGTTGATCACCTCGCCGATTTCTACGCGTGCCGTGGAGCGAAAGCGGAAGAAATTGCCGTAGTTGATGCCCACCGGTACGATGTAGAGCGGCAGGTCGGCCATCAGCTCCTGCGCCTGGAAGGCAATGCGGAAAATGCCCTTGGAGAGCGTTTGCAGCGAGTGTTTCGTTTGGTGCTGACCCTCGGGGAAGATGCAGAACGGCACTTTGTGGCGCAATACTTCGACCGCCTTTTCAATCGTTTCGTTGTTCTTTTTTACCTCGCCAAAGCCGTCGCGGATGCGCATGATGGGCATGATCTTCAGGAAGTGGAAGATCTTGGCAAGGGTCGGATTGCGGAAGATATCGGCACGCGCCACAAAGACCTTCGGCTGACGATCCATGGCCAAAATCACCAAGGCATCCATCAGGGTATTGGTGTGGTTGGGGGCGTAGATGACAGCCCCGTCCTGCGGGATATGCTCGCGGCCGACGTAGCGAATGTTGCGGTAGGAGAGCTTGAGCGCAAAATCTACATAGTTGCGCAACAGACTATACCACGGGTCGTAGTCGTAGATCTTTTTCTTGTGTGCCATCGTTTATGCCTCCAGCGGGGTTTGACGGAAGAAGTAGGCCACGGTAAGTCCCGAAATGATGTGCCAGATGCCCCACCAAGCCGTGATGAAGAGCATACCGCCGTAGTGGCCGTGCCAAATTTCGGGCGGGAAGATGGCCGGATTAAAGAGCAGAATAAGGCCCAATCCCGAGTTTTGGATGCCGATTTCGATCGTGAGCGAACGACGGTCGGGCACAGATACGCGCGTCAGGCGACCGCCCACGTAACCTGTTGCCAAAGCACATCCGTTGTGGAGCAGCACGATGAAGAATACGTAGAAGATGTGGTCGATAAAGAGCTGAAAATTCTGCGAGAACGAGGCTGCGACCATGGCAATAAAGAGCAGGATCGAAATCAACTGTGCCGGTTTGGTGATGCGCTGTGCCAGCTTGGGCAGGTAGCGACGGAAAATCAGACCCAGCAGGATGGGCACACCGAGCAGAAACAGAATCTGCTCCAGCATCGGAAAGAAGGGGATGATCAGCGTCGGAATATCGGTGTTCATGCTGATAATCTGGCTGTAAAGCGATCCCCAAAGGAAGAAGTTGAAGGGGGTAACCAGCGGCGCAAAGGCGGTCGTGACGGCGGTCATCGAAATCGAAAGCTCGATGTTGCCTTTCGAAAGCGAGGTGATGAAGTTCGAGATGTTACCACCCGGACACGAGGCCACCAAAATCATACCCAGGGCAATCATGGGGGTGATGAGCGGACTGAGCGCCAAGGCGATGGCAAAGGTGACGGCCGGCAGGGCAATCCATTGCAGCAGCACGCCGATGATGACCGATCGGGGATTGACGAAGATCTCTTTGAAAATGTGGGGACGGATGCCCATGGCTACGCCAAACATGACGAATGCCAAAATGATGTTTACGATCATCATCCCTCCTTCACCGAAGTTGATGGTGATGCTGTTGAGCGCCTCTAATTGCTCCTTCATGCGTTTTGTGTTGTTGGTTAGGGTTGTTTGTTCGAACCCTCGATCGGTTGCACTGCCCGAATGAGGTATCCTTCGAACCGTTTCGGCTGCAAAGATGCGAATAATTTTCCTATTTTTCGCTTTTTTTGGTGTAAATAGGTCTTTATACCTATTATTTATTGGAGTTTGGGTTGCTCGGTCGCGGTGAAAGCTGTAATTTTGTTTTATGAATGTTGTGCGCACCCTCGAAAATCATCCGCTCGCTCCTTTTCTGCCCGAAGGCGCACGACTCTTGATGCTCGGCAGTTTTCCGCCCAAGCGTGAGCTGTGGTCGATGGAGTTTTTCTATCCGAATTGGATCAACGATATGTGGCGCATTGTGGGTTATCTGTTTTTCGACAACAAGCACCACTTCGAAATTTCGAATGAAAAGCGATTTGACAAAGAGCGAATTGTGGAGATTTGCTCAAGCAAAGGTTTAGCTCTCTACGATGCTGCCTCGCAGGTGCGTCGCCTGCAAGATAACGCCTCGGATAAATTCTTGGAGGTGGTCACGCCGACCGACTTGAGAGCCTTGCTCGATCGTTGTGCGAGTATTCAATCCCTTGTGACGACGGGTGAGAAGGCGACCGATCAGGTGATCGCGCAATTCGGGTGTGAGAAACCGAAGGTGGGCGAGTGGGTTACGATTTGTCACGCCGGTCGCCCGCTCCGCTTTTGGCGAATGCCCTCCTCGTCGCGCGCCTACCCC
>CAYOEE010000147.1:0-4410 GCA_964402935.1 uncultured Alistipes sp.
GGACCCGTGAAGGTCAACGGTTTTCAAGACCGCCGCAATCGACCACTCTGCCATCTCTCCGAGTGCACAAAAATACGACCCTTTTTTTGTTTTGCCAAATCTTTCATCTTTTTCTTCGCTCTTCGGAACGGTTTTCTTGCGCCAACTCAGTTTTTTTTCTACCTTTGTTCTATCTTCTGTAAAAAGTGCTTTGTATGAACAAGTCCCAACTCGTTGAAGCGGTTGCCCTGGAGAGCAACCTGTCGAAAATCGAAGCCCGCAAGGCGGTCGAGGCCCTGATCCATGTCATCCACCAAGGATTGCAGGAGGGTGAGCGCATCACGCTTTCCGGCCTGGGATCGTTCACCGTGCAGCAGCATGCCGAGCGCATGGGGCGCAATCCCCGCACCGGAACGCCCGTACCCATTCCGGCTCACAAAAGCATTAAATTCAGACCGTTAATCGAAATCGAATAATCTATTCAGCCATGCCACATATCTCTGAACGCGCCCATTTGATGCCCGCCTCTCCGATTCGCAAGCTTGGTCCGTTGGCCGATGCTGCGAAGGCGCGAGGCACGAAGATTTACCACCTGAACATCGGTCAGCCCGACCTGCAAACCCCGGAGGTGGGACTCAAGGCACTGCGCACGATCGACCGCTCGATTTTGGAGTACAGCCCCAGCGACGGCTATCTGTCACTCCGCAAAAAGCTCGTTGAGTACTACGAGCAGTACCAAATCAAACTTACTCCGGAGGATGTAATCGTCACCACGGGAGGTTCGGAGGCGGTGCTCTTCGCCTTCATGTCGTGCCTGAATCCGGGCGACGAGATCATCGTACCCGAGCCGGCCTACGCCAACTACATGGCCTTTGCCATCTCGGCCGGAGCGACGATTCGTCCCGTGGTTTCGACCATCGAGGAGGGCTTTGCCCTGCCCGACGTGGCGGAGTTCGAGAAGCTGATCAACCCCCGCACGCGCGGTATTTTGATCTGCAACCCCAACAACCCCACCGGCTACCTCTACACGCGCCGCGAGATGGATCGCATCCGCGACCTGGTCAAGAAACACGATCTGTTCCTCTTCTCGGACGAGGTTTACCGCGAGTTTATCTACACCGGTTCGCCCTATATTTCGGCCTTCCACCTCGAGGGCATCGAGGAGCATGTCGTTTTGATCGACTCGGTGTCGAAGCGCTACTCGGAGTGCGGTATCCGCATCGGTGCGCTGATTACGAAGAACAAGGCGATCCGCGAGGCGGTGATGAAGTTCTGTCAGGCACGCCTCTCGCCCCCGCTCCTGGGTCAGATCGTGGCTGAAGCCTCGATCGACGCACCGCGCAGCTACTCGACGGAGGTCTATGAGGAGTACATCGAGCGCCGCAAATGCCTGATCGACGGACTGAACCGCATCCCGGGCGTCTATTCGCCGATTCCGATGGGTGCGTTCTACACGGTAGCTCGTCTGCCGGTGGATAACAGCGACGATTTCTGCGCCTGGTGTCTTTCGGACTTCGAATACGAGGGCGAGACCATCATGATGGCACCTGCCTCGGGCTTCTACTCCGAACCGGGGTACGGGCACAACGAGGTGCGCATTGCCTATGTCCTTAAGAAAGAGGATCTGCAACGTGCCCTGCTGATTTTGGGCAAAGCACTCGAAGCCTACAACAACCGAAACAAATAACCTTAAACCACTATGAACAAATTTCTGCTAACCTGTTCGTTGTTAATGGCGACCCTCGCCCTCTCGGCACAAACACTCCCCTACCAAGATCCGTCGCTCTCGTTCGAGGAGCGTGCCAAGGATTTGGTGAGCCGCATGACCCTCGAAGAGAAGGTCGCACAGATGCAAAATGGTGCTGCGCCGATCGACCGCCTGGGTATTCCGTTCTACGATTGGTGGAGCGAGGCTCTGCACGGCATCGCCCGCGCCGGTCTGGCCACGGTCTTCCCGCAGACGATTGGCATGGCCTCGTCGTTCGACGATCAGCTGATCGAGGAGGTCTTCACGGCCACCTCGGACGAAGCTCGTGCCAAGTATGTCGATTTCATCAAGAAGGGCTCGCGCAAGCGCTACCAGGGTCTTTCGGTCTGGACGCCCAATATCAACATCTTCCGCGACCCGCGCTGGGGTCGTGGTCAGGAGACCTACGGCGAGGATCCCTACCTCACCACGCAGTTGGGTCTGGCCGTGGTACGCGGTCTGCAGGGCGATCCAAACGCCAAGTTCAACAAGCTCCACGCTTGTGCCAAGCACTACGCCGTGCACTCGGGTCCGGAGTGGAATCGCCACTCGTTCGATGCCAAGAACATCTCGCAGCGCGACCTGCGCGAGACGTACCTCCCCGCCTTTGAGGCTTTGGTGCGCAAAGGTGGCGTCAAGGAGGTGATGGGCGCCTACAACCGCTTCGAGGGCGATCCCTGCAATGCCAGCCACTATCTGCTGAAGGATGTGCTGCGCGACGAGTGGGGTTACAAGGGCATCGTGGTTTCGGACTGCGGTGCCATCCGCGACTTCTACATGAAGGGGCACCACGAGACCCATGCCGATGCTGCCGAGGCTTCGGCTGCAGCCGTCAAGGCGGGTTGCGACCTGGAGTGTGGCAGCAGCTACGCCGCCCTGGTCGAGGCCGTGAAGCGCGGTCTGATCACCGAGGCGGAGATCGACCGCTCGGTGGAGCGTCTGATGGTCGCCAAGTTCGAGATGGGTCTTTTCGAGAAGGAGGATCCCTATAACACCCCCTACTCGGTCGTAGATTGCGAGGCACACCGCGCGTTGGCTAAGAAGATGGCCATCGAGAGCTTCGTTTTGTTGCAGAATCGCGGCAACCTGCTCCCGCTCGATAAGGCAAAGAAGGTAGCCCTTGTCGGCCCGAATGCCGACCACGAGTCGATGCAGTGGGGCAACTACAACGGTACGCCCTCCTACACCATTACGCTCAAAGAGGGTCTGGAGACCCTGCTGCCCAAGACGCAGGTAGTCTATGAGCAACTTTGCGGCCACACGGATGTTTCGACCTTCCGCACCCTGTTTGCCGAGTGCTCGATCGACGGCAAGCCCGGCTTCAAGGCCACCTATTGGAACAACCTCGATTTCGAGGGTACGCCGGCCGCCACGGCTCAAATTACTCGCCCGATGAACTTCTCGACGGGTGGCAATACGGTCTTTGCACCGGGTGTACAGCTTTCGGCCTTCACGGCTCGTTACGAAACCACCTTCAAGCCCGAAAATACGGGTCGTGCCGTCTTCCGCATCAGCTCGAACGAGACGGTGCGCATCTACGTCGATGGCAAGTTGCTGGCCGACAAGACCAACGTAAAGAACGAAACCTCGGTCTGCGAATTCGAATATGAGCTGGGCGCCAGCTACGACATCAAGGTCGAGTATGGCGGTTTCCGTCGTCGCACGGACGCCTTCCTTAAGTTCGACATGGCCGAGGCCGCTCCGCAGGATATCCCCGCTTTCCTCGAAAAGATCAAGGATGTGGATGTCGTGATCTTTGCCGGTGGTATCTCGCCCCAGTTGGAGGGTGAGGAGATGGCCGTTTCGGCTCCGGGCTTCCGCGGTGGCGACCGCGACGATATCGAGCTTCCGGCCATCCAACGCGAGACGATCGCCGCCCTGAAGGAGGCCGGCAAGCAGGTGGTGCTGGTGAACTTCTCCGGCTCGGCCATCGCCTTAGAGCCTGAGACGAAGCACTGCGATGCCATTCTGCAAGCATGGTACCCGGGTCAGGAGGGCGGTTCGGCCTTGGCCGAGGTGCTCTATGGCGTAGCTTCGCCCTCGGGCAAGCTCCCCATCACCTTCTACCGCAACATCAATCAGCTGCCCGACTTCCAGGACTACAACATGAAGGGCAAGACCTACCGCTATTTCGAGGGTGATCCCCTGTTCCGCTTCGGTCACGGTTTGAGCTACACGGAGTTCTTCTACGGCAAGGTAAAGAGCGACAAGCGCACGCTGAAGCGCGGTCATACGATCTTCCTGACCGTCCCCGTAGGCAACATCGGTACGCGCGAGGGTGAGGAGATCGTACAGCTCTACATCCAGCGTCCGTCGGATACCGAAGGCCCGATTCAGACCCTGCGTGCTTACCGTCGCGTGAAGCTCGCCCCGGGTCAGTCGGAAATGGCTGTCTTCCCGCTCAGCGAAGAGGATTTCGCTTGGTTCAATCCCGACACGAACCGCATGGAGGCACTCCAAGGTGACTATGTGGTACGCGTAGGTGGTTCGTCCGACACGGAGAGCCAGCGCACGGTGCGCATCACCGTAAAATAAATTTCATTATCTTTGTGGCGCATGAAGCACGCAATCGACTCATGCGCCACAACCTTGCCCCTATAGTTCAAGGGATAGAACGAGGGTTTCCTAAACCCTAAATTCGCGTTCGAGTCGCGGTGGGGGTACAAAAAAGCCTGTACTTTTTT